>JASFLF010000163.1:0-7201 GCA_050118235.1 Gammaproteobacteria bacterium
CGGGCGGTTTTCGGCACTGGCGAGATAGACATCCGCAGCCCCGTAGAGTTGCTCGAAGCAATGGGCCAGCGACTCGGATCTCAGATGGCGGTGCGCAACCAGATGGAACAAAGACTCAACCAGGACCCGGGTGCGGTGCCCGGGATGGAGAATGTGCGTGCGTACTTTCGCAGTTTGCGTGGCCAGTCCCTGGCAACCATTGAGCAGGCCTACGAACGCTACGCCGGGGCCTACTTCGAGCACCGCGGGCTGAGCAACCAGGCCGATCTTCTAGTGGATGAATTCAGCGATCTGTTTAATCGTCCTATCGGGATTGGTGGCACCCGCCGCCTGGTGTGCTCCGGCTTTGCCCGCCTGGGAGCCCAGTTATTGATGGATGCCGGCGCCACCCTGGTAGAGTTTCAAATCCGATTCCACTATACCCCGGAGGAAGTGGCGGCCCAGAGTTTTTCAGACGGTCACGCCGTCGCCAAATTGACACTTGGCGGTACCAATATTTGGGTATCCAATCAATCCATATTCCACAGCCTGAATGATGCGATGGACGTGGCCTGGTCCAATCCCGGGGCGCCCACCACCAATGGCACGGGTGCCACCCTTGAGGCCGCAACCAATAATCTTCATTTCCCCAGCAATCAGCCATAATGCTGCACAAATCCGCAACATCAAATACTTGAGAGCCAAATACAGGTTTGGGTAACCGCGCAAAATACCAGCCTCGTCATCGAGCGCTGTTCAGCGAAGTAAATTGCGTGTAATGGGATCGTGTTATAGATCCCATATCAGATAGCAAATTCATCGTCACCGGAAAATCAATAGTTCGAGCCGATTGGAGTGCGTAAAGATGAGTGATCTTCTACTATATTCCGCCTATACGCTGAGTTTTTTCGCAGTACTATTGTACGCTTGCCGCTACTTCAATGAGCCGGCCTATGGTTTAGCGGATGAAAATGCCGATATATCCCGGGGGTTAATTAAACAATTAGACCCGGCTCTACCGGTTTATATGACGGATCGTTCCCGGTATAAATTTTACTGTTTCGTCTTTATTGCCATTACCGAAATTATTTTTCTTCTGCTTACGCGAGTACTTTCATCCCTGGCGCCCACACTTTTCGATGGTATTCAGAGCACGGAAGCGTTGACACCCATTATCGCCGCTTCCCTGATTGTGGGAGTTATTCAATTAAATAAAGTGGATAAGTTGAATTCCATAAAATGGGTAAAACCGTTCATTGATATGTTTAAAATAAATCTTCATATGACGGCAAAAATCCCTAAAAAGGGACAGCAGGTTTATTCCTGTTTGTTGTCCCAGGACCTGGACCCGCATTCTCCCGTGGTCAAAAAGATTATTGAAGCAACTTTGAATAATCCGCTATTTTTGGAGAAAGATGAAACAGGACAAGCTTATCGTCCGGATCTTTGCGAAAGCGATTTCTCGAACAATCGATTGTCCATACAGAGCAAATGGGCTCGCCTCTCTTATTTAATATATTGCGTAGAACAGTGGGAAACCGAAGAAAAATACAACAACTCTTTACAGCAAAGCACGTTGCAGTGGGCGACTATCCATCATCAATACAAGGAACTCGTTCCAAAAATTGTCGAATATAAACAGGGCGCGTTTGACGAAAAACAGCAAACTGATTTAAACGAGAAAATCGAGCTTTTATCCCTTAAAACATATCGCCTCATTAGCTGCCTGCTCTTTATATCCTGCAACAATAGAGAACAACCTTGTACCGTTCTAAGAGACCTGGGCTTTACCATCTTTCCTGAGAAGTATATAAGCATCTCACTGAACGCCATTGCGAAAGTTGCCGGCGCCATATTTTTAGCTATTTTGGTTGGCGCATTTGTCGCGGGATGTTTATCGTTTTTCTTAGGCGCGAAATCCTGGTTGCCCGATGAGGATATAATTAACGCGACGAAAATCCTCAAGTGGGTCGCTTACGGCGTACCTATGCATTTAACACCCGTTATCATAATTTTATTTGCCAAAAAAATATTGTCGGAATTGGACTATTGGCCTATCGCGCGCCCGACAAACGAAGCGGGAGAAAGCGAAGAAACCCCTTGGGGAATTTATTTGGTGGTGACTTTCGCCGGCTATTTGGGAGCGACATTCATGGTTATTGTTATGGTTCTACTCTTGGGCACCGGTACTATGTTAACAACCGCCCTGATTCACAACATATTTATTTACTCGCTGGACGCCGTTGTTACTGGGTTATTTCTTTGCTATCGGCTGGACATGTCTATGACCAAAGACAAAGTTAACCAGATAGTTAATTTTGGCGGCGCCATACTGCAAGGCAGTCTCACTGCGCTCGTTATGATGTTCAGTTTTGCCTACGTGGAAAACCGGGGTGCGTTCGCATTTTCGCAATTGGCAGACGAGGACAAAGCGCGTCTAGTCAGTTATATCATCATTGTGTTTTTTATCGGAATTTCGATTTTTTTATCATCCAGAGTGAAGCTGCATACCGAAGTGGTTCGAAAATACAAACGCGTAGCCGCCACGCAACACATTAAGGCATTTTTCAATGGGGAAGACCAACAAATCAAAGTCGTTGATGTATCGTTAGGTGGAATTGCCTTAAATGGAATTGCAGCGTCGATAAATTTGGGTGATGTCATTAAAATTTGTTTTGAGAACAATCAATTTATCGAAGGAAACGTAGTGGACATCGATAAAAACAACGTAGTCCATGTGAAGTTTGCGAGCGAACTATCACCGCAGGTAATAGATGGATCGGCCGAACGTTCAAAAAGCAACCAGCGGGATGTGGCGACACAAACCGCATGATTCATGTGAATGCGAAAGTCTCTACTTGGTGTGCCTGTTGTCGCTCGTGACCACAAGCTCTTAATGCCTTTTTTGGTGAGGCCTCCGCGGACTTATTAATTGTATCCGGGCCCAAACTCCAGCATGATCAGATGGCCATAAGCCCGATGCCGTTTTATCCGTGGGTTTATCACCGACGGTATTGGCAAGTATTAAGGCATTGTCTAAAACCGTAGGATCGCCATCGATGCTGCGCATAAAGATATGATCGATGCGCATATTCAGTAACGATGTTGTGTTACCGAGTAGCTCTTCCTGACAACACGTGTAACCCGCAGAGGGTTTGCCAAAGCGGTGCAGCCAAATATCCGCAAAATTAGACTCCACAAGTTGCATATAAGGCGGCTCGCCCGTTATTGGGTCGATTGCATCTTTCGGGGTAGAGTTAAAATCGCCCATCAATACTACGGGCAAATCAGACTGGGATAATACACCGATCAACTCTTGTGTCTGCATTGC
Source organism: Gammaproteobacteria bacterium (assembly GCA_050118235.1). Classification (GTDB taxonomy): domain Bacteria; phylum Pseudomonadota; class Gammaproteobacteria; order SZUA-152; family SZUA-152; genus JAJDNG01. Next base: position 3,311 of record JASFLF010000163.1, read on the forward strand.
TTGCACCAGCGACACCGGTGGCGGGCCTGGTAATTCCAAATGGGTATTTGCCACCCGGTACCACTGACCACGCACTTTGGCATCGATGGCGGTATAGCCGCGGGTAAATTCGATGACAAAACTGTCAATGGGTATTTGCAAATTTATCTGATAGTTCTGTGCCAGAGGGTTTTTGGTTTTGATGGATTTGCGTGCGAGAATCACATCGTGATCGGTCAAGCGCACATCCATAAACAAAGGAATGCCGTTCTCATCTACTCCCGCAAAGGCCGGAACTTCCACATCCGCGTTTTGCACAATGGCGGCCACTTGATAATGGAGTCCTTGCTTTCTAAGTGCCGCGAGCAAAATATCCAGATAATCGTACATGACATCTTCCGCTGCGATCGGATTGCCCGAGAGAAAATCACCGGGAAACTGCGTTCGCAGTAATGTGACTTCTTGCAGTCCAATGACGTCGGGTTTTAGCCGCTTAATTTCCTCGGCGATTGCTTTGGCGCGTTCCGGGAAATTTGTTTGTTGAATAATTTGTAAAGTTTCCGCAACAGCAACGGGTATGTCTTCTAGACCGCCTGCGTTAACCACCCGCAATAAATCCGCTCCTATGTATAGATTCTGAGTCATTACTTTTATGGTGTCGCTGGAACGACCATCGCGTTCGCGCGCACTTAACGGCAAAACGCACAAGATACCGAGAAATACGAACAGTGAGATCCTTATTGACTTTTTAAACATAATATCCTGCCTCCTCGCATAGTCGGTGTGCTTGCTGCGCAATAAGTACAGAAATGCCGAACGCGCATTGGTTAACAATTGTCCGCCTAATTAATATTTTATGATCGCTCACTCTTGTTGTTAGTTATCTAAGCTTAGTTGGTGTATGAGGCAAGTTTATACGCTTAACGCAGCGCAGGTTCTTTGATGGTCATCAATTAATAGCCACTTTGAAGAGACTAGTTGCTATCGAATGCACATGGAAACCGAGTCAGGATATATTCTTTGATTAAGAAGGTCGATATCATTTTTATCAATTGGTAGGCGCAGGAGACCGGTGTTATCGGTTTGACAAAGGTGGCATAGTGTTTCGGTTGCAATGCTATGCAACCACATTGACCTGGACAAGCTTCATAGCACTAATGCTGACCCGAATTCCTTTATTCTCACATGTGGCGCGGATAGATAAGGGTAGTCAACGGAACGCTGTTATTTAAATTTTTATGGTAGATGGTGTGATTATTTAAGGAACCCCTGAATACGCCGGTTTGTCGCAGTCCGTTGGTGTGGGGCGCTCTTATAACTTCGTAGCCTATAAAAACTCCGTGGTATAAGGGATTGTGCTGCAATCGCAACGACAATTATACAGAGGTTCATTAGATAAAAAGTTGCCTGGTTAATTGGCGCCAATCACGGAGAGGCGCCGTTTTACTTTACGGTTCTTTGAGTTCATCGTGCCAGCCGCGATCCAGGCCGAACTCAAAAGTATGGATAACAAATCCTTCAGGGAAAGCTTCTTTTATCCGCCGTTCAAACTCTTTATATATTTCTACTTTTTGTTGTTGAACATCGTAGTCACGGGTTGTGGGGTCCACTCCGGGTACTTCAATATCCATTTTAAATTCAATCTCGGGTGCCATTTGTATGCGAATCTTTGCCATGTTCTCCTCCTTTATGTTGTAAGTATATTAGGCGTTTCGGCGTTTCTGCAACTTACAACTTTTAGCTCATAACTTACAACCCATAACTTACAGTAAGGGTACCATCAACAAAGCGACGATATTGATGATCTTGATGAGCGGATTGATGGCGGGTCCGGCGGTATCTTTGTAAGGATCCCCAACCGTGTCGCCGGTAACCGATGCCTTATGCGCTTCGGAACCTTTGCCACCGTAGTTGTTATCTTCGATATATTTTTTTGCGTTGTCCCATGCGCCGCCGCCAGTGGTCATTGAAATAGCCACAAACAAACCCGTCACGATGGAGCCCAACAATACACCTCCCAAGGCTTGCGGCCCCAGAAATACGCCCACCAATACAGGAATAATCACCGGCAACAGTGATGGAATAATCATTTCGCCTATGGCGGCGCGAGTCAGAATATCCACGGCCCGTGAATAGTCCGGTTGTGCTGTGCGTGCCATGATCCCTGGGATTTCTTTAAACTGCCGCCGGACTTCACGCACTACTGAGCCGGCCGCTCGGCCCACGGCTTCCATGGCCATCGCACCGAACAAATAAGGGATCAAGCCGCCGATAAATAAACCAATAATCACCTTATGATTGGAAAGATCAAAACTGGTGACTTTACCGGTGTGCGCACTTAACTCATGAGTATAGTCGGCAAATAACACCAGCGCCGCCAGCCCCGCCGAGCCGATCGCATAGCCTTTGGTAACGGCTTTGGTGGTGTTGCCTACCGCATCCAGCGAATCCGTCACTTTGCGGATTTCCTCAGGCAATTCCGCCATTTCGGCAATGCCGCCGGCGTTGTCGGTGATCGGGCCGTATGCATCGGTCGCCACCACAATACCGGTCATGGACAACATGGCAACGGCCGCAATGGCAATGCCGTATAAACCCGCGAGATCGAAAGCCCCCCAGATGCCCAAACAAATAACAATCAAAGGTCCCGCCGTGGATTTCATTGATAACGCCAAACCCGCGATCATGTTGGTCGCGTGACCGGTGGTGGATGCCGACGCCACTCCGCGCACCGGTGAGTAGCTCGTAGAGGTATAAAAATCAGTGATGACGACGATTCCCGCAGTCACCATTAGGCCCACCAGAGCCGATCCGTAGAGATCGATGGTGGATACGCCGGGGATGTCCGCCATCATCCAATTGGTGATGGGATAAAAGGCAATGGCGGCTAATCCACCTGCCACAATCAAGCCGCGATACAACGCTTTCATGACTTTGCCATCGGCGCCGATACCAACGAAAAACGTGCCCGCTATGGATGCAAGAATAGAAGCGCCGCCCAACAACAATGGATAGACCGCCGCTTGGCTGCCATGCTCGGGCATGAGCAATACGCCCAGCAAGATACTGGCGATAATGGTGACGGCGTAGGTTTCAAACAAATCCGCGGCCATCCCGGCGCAGTCCCCGACGTTATCGCCGACGTTATCCGCTATAACCCCCGGATTGCGCGGATCGTCTTCGGGAATACCGGCTTCCACTTTCCCTACCAGGTCCGCTCCCACATCGGCGCCTTTGGTGAATATACCGCCACCGAGACGGGCGAAAATGGAGATGAGGGATCCGCCGAACGCCAAGCCTACTAAGGGTGCCAGGTTCGGGGCGGCGCCCTCGGGGGCTATTGCCGCAAGCGCTGCGTAGTAACCGCCTACACCCAGTAGTCCAAGCCCGACGACTAACATTCCCGTTACCGCGCCGCCGCGGAAAGCGATTTCATGGGCCGCTTTTAAGCTTAGTTTAGCCGCTTCCGTGGTGCGCACATTGGCCCGGACGGAAACATGCATCCCAATAAACCCGGCCAGTCCCGAAAGGACTGCTCCCAGTGCAAAACCAATTGCTGTGAGATATCCCAAAATCACGAACAACACCATGAATAACAAAAATCCAACAATCGCGATAGTGGTGTACTGGCGTCTTAAATAAGCGATTGCCCCTACCTGGATGGCGTTGGCTATGTTACGCATGGCCTCGTCGCCATCCGGTTTAGCGTTCACCCAATAGGTGGAAATACCGCCGTAAATCAACGCAATAACCGCGCACAACAGCGAGAGCATGAGTTCCAAAGACATATTAATCCCCCTCTTTGTTAATTCTTCTTAAAATCAGTTTCTATATAAATAGAACTTGCCGTACTCGTCGCGTTCTTGTACACCGCTTGGGTGAGTTTTCCCCGGCGCAGTTCAACGATAGGCT
>JASFLF010000164.1:0-7178 GCA_050118235.1 Gammaproteobacteria bacterium
GCCCGGAGTAATCCTGGCACCCCAGCCAATTTGCAGTAAGATGACGATATAGTATTTATCAACGGGACGCCTGGTTCAATCCTCGCGTCCCATTTGTGTTGGTTTTCATGTTGTTTTTTAGCTTGCCAAGCTTCAGCACATCTTTAGATTGAAATAAGAGGGGTAACCAAGTGTCTGACAGCCGAATGATGGTTTTTTCGGGAAATGCGAACCCGCAACTCGCTCAAGCTGTCGCGCGATACCTGAATCTGCCGCTTGGTAAAGCCCATGTGGGAAAATTCAGCGACGGCGAAATCCAAGTGGAAATCATGGAGAACGTTCGCGGTCGCGACGTATTTATTCTGCAATCCACTTGCAAGCCCACCAACGATAATTTGATCGAATTGATTGTAATGATCGATGCACTACGCCGAGCATCGACTTATCGCATTACCGCAGTCATTCCTTATTTCGGTTATTCCCGCCAAGACCGCCGGCCGCGCTCGGCGCGGGTACCGTTAACGGCAAAAGTCGTGGCCGATATGATCACCACCGCGGGTGCCGACAGGGTGCTGACAGTGGATTTGCACGCCGATCAGGTGCAAGGTTTTTTTGACGTGCCAATGGACAACATCTATGCGTCGCCCATATTGCTCGGCGACATTTGGCGTCAGGAATACCCCGATTTAATGGTGGTATCGCCCGATGTGGGTGGTGTGGTCCGCGCCAGGGCCTTGGCCAAACGTTTAGACGATGCCGATCTGGCAATTATCGACAAACGGCGCCCACGGCCCAACGAGGCCAAAGTGATGAACATCATCGGTGATGTGGAAGGGCGTCAATGTGTCCTGGTAGACGACTTAGTGGATACTGCCGGCACTCTGTGCCAGGCCGCCAAAGCGCTCAAAGAGCACGGCGCCGACAAGGTTGTGGCGTATTGTACCCACGCCGTGTTATCCGGCAAGGCGGTGGAGAACATTAAAAACTCTTTGCTGGATGAGTTAGTGGTCACTGACACCATACCCTTGGACGAAGCCGCGCAAGCATGCCCGCGCATCCGGCAGCTGAGCATAGCCGAGCTGCTGGCCGAAACCATGCGCCGCATCAGCAACGAAGAGTCCGTCAGTTCTCTCTTCATGGACTGAGCGTCTATGAATTAAGAAGTATATGGGCTAAAAAAGCTCATGGACTAAAAGTTTAGGAACAAGGATTTATAGACTACACGGACAAAAAGAATTCATATTCCGCGCTTGGTCGCGAGAGCGGAATGGAATAACCGGGTCAAGCCCAATGGCCATTGGCCCGTTAATTTAAACGTTAACTACCTATTATTGGAGACCAAACATGAGTGCTGTAAATTTTGATATAAACGCACAATCCCGTTCGGACGTGGGGAAAGGAGCGAGCCGCCGCCTACGCCTGGAAGGTAAAGTGCCTGCTGTGCTGTACGGGGCGGGAAAAGACGCCATATCGCTGACACTGGATCATGATGAAATTTTTCACCACCTCGAGCACGAGGCGTTTTATTCCCATATTTTATCTGTAAAAGTTGACGGCAAAGCGGAAAAAGCGGTGTTGAAAGACGTACAACGCCATCCCAGCAAACCTAAAATCCAACACGTGGATTTTCAACGCATCAGTGAAACCCACAAAATTCACATGCACGTCCCCTTGCATTTTGTCGGTGAAGACGTTGCCCCTGGCGTGAAAGCCGGCGGACTCATCTCCCACTTAATGACCGGTATTGACATCATTTGTCTGGCCAAAGACCTGCCCGAATACATCGAAGTGGATGTGTCCGGCATGGAAACCGGCGACGCTATACACTTGTCGCACATCAAACTGCCTCAAGGCGTGGAAATTCCGGCTTTAGCACAAGGCCCGGATCACGACTTGCCGGTGATCAGCATTCACGCGCCCAAGGGCGGTGCTGTTGAAGAGGGTGAAGAGGCGGCGGCTGAAGAAGGCGGCGAGTAAGCCGGCAAGATTGTTTGACCGGAAAAACCGGCGGTTATGTCGATTCAACTCATTGCGGGGCTGGGAAACCCCGGTCCCAAATATGAGGCGACCCGGCATAACGTCGGTTTTTGGTTTGTCGACCAGCTGGCTCGTTCCAAAGGCGCCAGTTTTCGCAATGAAAGTAAATTTCAGGGTGATGTCTGCTCGCTGAGCATAGAAGGCCACAGTGTATGGCTGCTTAAGCCTCAGACCTTCATGAATCGCAGTGGCCAGGCCGTCCGAGCCCTTGCCCAGTTCTATAAAATACCTGTCGAAAACATTTTAGTGGTACACGACGAATTGGATATTCCGCCAGGAGCATTGCGCTTGAAGCAAGGTGGCGGCCACGGCGGGCATAACGGGTTGCGCGATATCATCGCGCACTTGGGCAAAGAGTTTATGCGTTTGCGTGTGGGAATCGGCCATCCCGGCAACAGTCGCGATGTCACCAACTATGTGCTCGGCCGCGCCGGTGCCGATGAACAAAGCGATATTGAGCGCGCACTAGAGGATGCGATGCACTATTTGCCGTTGATATTGCAAGGCGAAACGCAAAAGGCGATGAATCATTTGCATGCTCGATAACAATTGTTTGCGGGGAAGTTTTGGCGGGTGACGTGACACAAACACCGTAGCGGTATGCCATGGTGAACAACCGAAGGATACGGTAGTTAACTATGAAGGAATGCTCTCCTGAAATCATAGAGCAAACATTAACGGCGGCCACGATTGTGCACAAAAAATTGGGCCCGGGCCTGCTGGAATGCGTGTACGAAAAGGCGTTAATGATAGAGCTGGAACGAATGAATCTACCAGCCAGAAGCCGGGTGGACGTGCCGGTGTATTATGACGGTCTGAACCTGGGCGCGGGATTCACAGCGGATATCGTAATCAATGATTCATTGTTGCTGGAAGTAAAATCAGTTGACGAGTTCAGCGATATGCACGTGGCGCAAGTAACGACTTATCTGAGAATGCTGGACATAAGGAAAGGTTTTCTAATCAACTTCAACAAAAAAGTGCTAAAACACGGCATCAAAAGAGTATCAATTTAATAACGAAACCATTGGGAAAAATGGTTCCATGGTTTGATGGTTTAAGAGGCGAGAAAATGGGAATTAAATGCGGAATAGTCGGCCTGCCCAATGTCGGCAAGTCAACCTTGTTTAACGCGTTAACCAAGGCGGGAATTCAGGCGGAAAACTATCCGTTTTGCACCATTGAGCCCAATGTGGGCGTAGTGCCGGTGCCGGATCCCCGTTTGGATGCGCTGGCGGAAATCGTCAAACCACAGCGGGTATTGCCCACCACTATTGAGTTTGTGGATATCGCCGGTTTGGTGGCCGGGGCTTCCAAAGGCGAAGGATTGGGCAACCAGTTCCTGGCCAACATCCGCGAGACCGACGCTGTCGCCCATGTGGTGCGGTGTTTTGAAAACGACGATGTGGTGCACGTGGCGGGCCGGGTGCATCCCGGTGAAGATATTGAAATCATCAACACCGAATTGGCATTGGCTGATCTACAGAGCGTGGAAAAAGCCCTTGTTAAAGTGGTAAAGACCGCCAAAGGCGGCGATAAAACCGCTATCGCCCAGCAAAAATTGTTTGAACAAATCCGCGACCATCTGGACAGCGGTAAAATGGTGCGCTCCATGAATCTGGACGCGGATCAAAAAGCCTTGATGAAAGAACTGCACTTGCTGACCATCAAACCCACCATGTATATCGCTAACGTCGCCGAAGACGGCTTCCAAAACAATCCTTACTTGGAGCAGGTGCGAGAAATCGCCAAAGCCGAGGGTTCGGAAGTCGTGCCGGTGTGCGCGTCCATTGAGTCCGAACTGGTGGAATTGGACGATGACGAGAAACAAGAATTTTTGGCGGAGTTGGGGCTGGAAGAGCCCGGTCTAAACCGCGTTATTCGCGCTGGATATAAGTTACTAGCCTTGCAAACCTATTTTACCGCCGGTGTCAAAGAGGTGCGCGCCTGGACCGTGCGCGTCGGCGCCACAGCGCCTCAGGCGGCCGGCGAAATTCACACTGACTTTGAGCGGGGTTTTATCCGTGCCGAAGTGATTTCCTACGACGACTTCGTGCGTTATAAAGGTGAGCAAGGCGCCAAAGAAGCCGGTAAGCTGCGCGTGGAAGGCAAAGACTACATCACCCAGGACGGCGATGTAATGCATTTTCGCTTCAACGTCTAATCCTGCCCGCAGACGCCGGCATTCGGTATAGGGGCGGGGCGTACCTGTGGGGGGCGACTTGTACATGCCGTCTGCGGCGTGAACCTCCACCACGCGGGATGCAGCAGCCCCGTGCCCCACCTCAACTTTGCGCCAACGTCTTGGCGCTACTGCAAACCAGGTCTATAATCCCTCAAAGTACGTGCATGGCTCTTCGGTATCCTGCCATATAATTGGAGGCACTTGTCTGGAGGCATAGATTATGGGTTTAGCATCGAGCGATTCATTAATGCCCCGATTTTCCGGCATCAAGCTCTGTGTTTGTATCACCGTTTTCTTCTTGTTGCTGCTCGGTTGTGGCGTTAAGACGGCGTACAACAATTTGGATCTGCTCATTCCCTGGTACGTGGACGATTTAATCACTCTCAACGACGAGCAACAAGCGGCGTTGGAAAAGCGCCTCGCCGAGGTCATATCCTGGCATCGCACCACCCAATTGACGGAGTATTCCGCGTTTATGCGCAAGACTCGTCATCAACTCGAAGACGGTGTCAGCGCGCAAGACCTGGATGAGGTATTTGCCGAAGCGGAAAAAAGTTGGCAAATACTAATCGGCAAAATAACGCCTGAGCTGGTGGACATTCTGTTGACCGCCAGCGACCAACAAAAACAAGAGCTGTTTGCAAACATTGAAAAGCAAAATGAAGAGTTTAAAAAGGATTACCTCTATTTAAGCGAAGAACAACGCCGCCAGGACCGCGTCAAAGCCATACAAAAGAATTTCCGCCGTTGGTTGGGATCGCTTAACGAGGCGCAAAAGAAAACCATTGAGCACTATGCATCAAATTTTATCCCCATCCACAACGATCGCTGGTTATTTCGGTTGCAGTGGCAAAAGGAATTCCGCAAATTGCTGTACGATGATCCGGCTAAACCGGAAGTGCGAGAAAATCTGGAAAAACTGTTCGTGGGTATGCAAGACCTGTATCCGCAAGAATACAAAAACAAACGCCTTGTCAACATCAAGCTCGTCAAAGAAATGATTTTGCAAATGAACGGTACGATCAGTAGTGAGCAGTTCGAGCACTTGTTCAAGCGAATCGAATCATACGCCACTACGTTTGAAGAACTCGCCGTGCAAATTTAATCAAGGGCAAGATCCTTCGCAAAAAATCGCTCAGGGTGACACAACCAACCTTACCGGAACATGACCTCACTCAAACGCGTAAAGCGAGCGTTGCCGATCGCCATTTTTCCGTTTCCCGCCTACAGTAGCGTTGCGGTATAACGCCGCTCTAAAATACTGATCGTCAAAACGTCTGGCAAAAGGAAAAAAATGATGTTTGTCTTTGTAGACATTGGCTTGGCGCATGGTGTTAAAGCCGCAGGCGGTTATGATTTTATCCACATGCGGCATCAATACGTGGGCGGGATAATAGCTCATATGCTTCACTGACTGGTGCGCCCATTTGTTAATCACCGATGGCGTTACCAGCAATAACGGATTTTGTTTTTGTTCTATTTTCCGGATTTGTTTGGCGTAGGTAATTAAATCATCCACTTCTTCGTCCGGTCCGGCGTGTAGCACCAGCCAATGCTCTTGCAGATCCTCTAAAGGGGGCAACGGCTTATTTTGCGGCGGGTCGGTAAGTTCTAAGGGCGATAATGTTTCACTGATTCTGTCAACAATATAGCGATGGTCTTCATGCAGCGGTTCTAAAATAAACGTCTGGTTGAAAATATAAAATTGATTACCGGTAACTTTGCTGTACCGGTCCCATACCAATAGACGCGCCAGGTAGGTGCGAATTCCAGTGTACACAATGTTTTTGAGTTCGCCCTGGATGCCCAGAGGAAAGCTATCCACAATCAGCTCGCTGGGGCGGTGTTCGTCAATGAGTTGTTGAATATAGGCGGCGAGCTTGCGGGTATTGCCCTGGGTAGTTGCCGGTGGTTTCACTAACCGGATATTGCTGGGAAGAAGCTCCAGTGCGGCGTCGTTCACGGACGACACAATGATTACTTTTTCCCGAACCCGTAGTGTGTGCAAGACGGCTATGGCGCGGGTAATGTGACCTAATCCACCACCTAATGCGTAATACAAAATCATCAATAGAATTGCGTATGGTTACGAATGAATGTTTTTAATAGTTATAAATATCGTTGTATTAGTAATTTTTTTGCTTTTTCAACGATCATCGAGTCCTTCTGAAATGCAGTTCGCCTTAGCTTCCGCTTCCCTCCCTCGGAAACAGCTATGGGCATGCCATAAAAAGGACGCAATGGTAATAATGCCGGAGTTCATGCACTGCACGCCATCATCGATAGAATGGGACAACTAAGCCCGAAAATATATAGGATAGTTCCGATCTGGTTTGTAGTATAGACGGCAAGAGGGATTCGTCTATATAAAAATGCTGTGACGGTGCAGGCGGATTTTATTGATCATTGCAGTGAGATTCACTCATCCCTTCGCCGCCGCCGCTACCCCCATTTGTTGCGGTTTTGAGATCAAGGTTTGAATGGCTATGTACTGACACGGCCGGCCTAAATGGTCCTTAATCGGTGCTATGGTGCATTGCACCCAATAGGTTTCGCCGCGTTTATTGCGGTTGCAAAGCTCGCCGTGCCAAACCCGTCCAAGGGCCAGTGCGCGCCAAAGATTTTTGAAAAAGTGCTCATCATGATAACCGGAATCCAAGATGCTGATTTTTTTCCCCAGCAATTCCGGTTCTGCATAACCACTGGCCATACAGAAGTGCTTATTGGCATATTCGATTCTACCTGCGCCATTGGTGATGCACACCGCCGAGTGCAAATCAATGGCCACCTTATGCATGCGCAAGTGCGTATTGGCTTGTTCGCTGAGCTGTAAACGGTGGTGCCAATGTTTGGAAATCCGGTTTAGCGCACTCACCAGGCGGTTCAATTCTGTGCTCGCGCATTGTTGCGCCAGTTCTTCGTTGGGCCTGCTGGTCAGTTCTTCCGCGAATTGATTTAAGTTGTTAATTTGTTTGAC
>JASFLF010000165.1:0-7146 GCA_050118235.1 Gammaproteobacteria bacterium
TAATTCGTTACGGATCAGCGTCTTCAAGCGTTGTTTGGAGCCCAGGGTTTTTTCCAAAGTGTCGCGCTCTTCGTTCAACTCATCTTGTTCACCGCGGATTTTCATCTCTTCCAGTTTGGCAAGGTGACGCAACTTTAACTCTAATATCGCCTCGGCTTGCGTATCGGTCAGCTTAAAACGCTTCATTAACACCGGCTTGGGCTCGTCTTCGCTACGGATAATGGCAATAACTTCATCGATGTTTAAGTAAGCGATGAGATAGCCTTCGAGGATATGTAACCTCGCCAGCACCTTATCCAGGCGATATTGCAAGCGGCGCCGGACGGTGTCGGTACGAAACTGGAGCCACTCTTTTAACAAGGTGCGCAGATCTTTGACTTGCGGCCGGTTGTTCAATCCAATGATGTTGATATTGACCCGGTAGTTCTTTTCCAAATCCGTGGTGGCAAACAAATGCGACATCAGCTCTTCCATGTTAACGCGGTTAGAACGCGGTATAATGACTAGCCTAGTGGGATTTTCGTGATCGGATTCATCGCGCAAGTCATCCACCATGGGCAGTTTTTTGGCTTGCATTTGACCGGCGATTTGTTCCAGCAACTTAGACGGCGACACTTGGTAAGGCAGGTCGGTAATCACTACCTCACCACCCTCCACCTCCCACTTGGCGCGCATACGAATGGTGCCATTACCTGTTTCGTACATGTGAAGAATATCATCTCTTGAGGTGATGATTTCCGCCCCGGTAGGATAATCCGGGCCTTTAATATGCTCACACAACTCGGCAACCGTGGTTTGTGGTTCCTCCAGTAAACGAACACACGCTGAAGTGACTTCTCGGATATTATGCGGTGGAATGTCCGTGGCCATGCCTACAGCAATACCGGTGATGCCGTTTAACAATACATGCGGCAAGCGCGCGGGCAACATTGAGGGCTCGTTCATGGTGCCGTCGAAGTTGGGCACCCAATCTACCGTGCCTAGATCGATTTCCGCCAGGAGAATTTGCGCGAACCGGGAAAGCCGTGACTCGGTATAACGCATGGCGGCAAACGATTTGGGATCGTCCGGGGAACCGAAATTACCCTGCCCGTCCACCAGGGGATAACGATAAGAAAACGGCTGTGCCATCAACACCATGGCTTCGTAACAAGCCGAGTCGCCATGAGGGTGGAATTTGCCGATCACGTCGCCCACGGTGCGGGCGGATTTTTTGTGTTTGGATACGGCGGAAAGACCCAACTCGGACATGGCGTAAATGATGCGCCGTTGCACGGGCTTTAAGCCGTCACCGATGTACGGCAACGCCCGGTCCAAAATGACGTACATGGAATAGTTGAGATAGGCTTTTTCAGTGAATTCTTTCAGCGGCAGTTGTTCAATGCCTTCATAATTCATTTCTTCTGTTTCGCTCACGCCACTACCTCCGCCTTATCGCCTTTTTGCTCCAACCATTTTTTACGGTCCGCGGCGCGCTTCTTCGCCAGCATCATGTCGATGATTTGATTGGTATTGTCACCGGCAGTCAAAGTAAGCTGTACCAAACGCCTGGTATCCGGCGCCAACGTGGTTTCGCGCAATTGTAAAGGATTCATTTCACCCAGGCCTTTAAACCGTTGCACATTGACTTTGCCTTTTTTGTTTTCCGCGGTAATTCGATCCAACACGCCTTGCTTTTCCGCTTCATCCAGCGCATAGAACACTTCCTTGCCCACATCGATACGGTATAGCGGCGGCATGGCGATAAACACATGACCGAACTCCACCAGCGGTTTGAAATGCCGTAAAAACAACGCGCACAACAAAGTGGCAATATGAGCGCCGTCGGAATCCGCATCGGCCAATACGCAAATCTTGCCATAACGCAAGCCGGTCAAATCGCTTGAACCGGGATCAACGCCAACGGCCACCGAAATGTCGTGCACTTCTTGGGAAGACAACACCTGCAAGGGATCCACTTCCCAGGTATTTAAGATTTTGCCCCGCAACGGCATGATGGCTTGAAACTCTTTATCGCGGGCTTGCTTTGCTGATCCACCGGCCGAATCCCCTTCCACTAAAAACAATTCGGTGCGGGTATTGTCTTGCGAGGTGCAATCGGCCAACTTGCCCGGTAGCGCCGGGCCTTGAGTGATTTTCTTGCGTTCGACTTTTTTGCCGGCGCGCTGCCGGCTTTGGGCGTTAGAGATGGCCAGCTCGGCGATTTTTTCCCCTAAGTCCACATGTTGATTGAGCCACAAGGAGAAAGCATCTTTAGTGACGCCGGAAACAAACGGCGCGCATTCGCGTGATGACAACCGTTCCTTGGTTTGTCCGGAAAATTGCGGATCATTCAATTTCACCGACAATACGAAGCTGACTTTTTCCCAAACATCGTCGGGGGTAATTTTGATACCGCGGGGTAGTAAGTTACGGAACTCACAAAACTCCCGCACAGCTTCGGTCAAACCGGAACGCAAGCCGTTAACATGGGTGCCGCCTTGCGGTGTCGGGATAAGATTGACATACCCTTCGGTGACCGGCTCACCGCCTTCGGGTAGCCACACGACGGCCCAGTCCACAGCCTCTTCATTGCCTTTCATGTTGCCGATGAAAGGCTCCGGCGGCAGTATTTCGAAACCCTTGAGCTCATCCATTAAATAGCTGGATAAGCCGTCTTCATAACACCATTGAATTTCTTCGTTGGTCTTTTCATCAAGAAACGTCACTATCAAGCCGGAACACAATACCGCCTTGGCGCGCAGAACGTGTTTTAGCCGCGGTACTGAAAACTTGGGGCTGTCGAAATATTTCGGATCCGGCCAAAAACGGATGGTGGTGCCGGTGTTGCGTTTACCCACTGTGCCCACTTCTTCCAGCTCGGATTTTTTATCCCCGCCGCCGAAACTCATGTTGTATTCTTTACCATTTCGCTTGATCCACACTTCCAGTTGCTTGGATAAAGCGTTGACCACCGACACACCGACACCGTGCAAGCCGCCGGAGAACTGATAATTTTTATTAGAAAACTTACCGCCGGCGTGCAACCGCGTCAGAATAAGCTCCACCCCGCTAATGCCTTCTTCCGGGTGAATATCCACCGGCATACCGCGGCCGTCATCGCTCACGGACAACGAGCCGTCTTTGTGTAATATCACATCCACCCGACTGGCGTGACCGGCGATGGCCTCGTCGACGCTATTGTCAATCACTTCCTGAGCTAGATGGTTGGGGCGGTCGGTTTGGGTATACATGCCAGGGCGTTTGCGCACTGGCTCTAATCCGGTCAATACTTCAATTGAAGCTGCGTCGTATTTACTTGCCATGTTGTGAGTGTTATGTCGTTATATATTTGTAGAATTATCCACAGGACCGCCTATTTACAACAAACAGCTGATAAAAAACAGTCCGTAAAAATAAACCCTTATTGTAGCGCATTGCTAGCGGAATTCATCCAATGCACATGTCTCACCAGGATGACGAGCCCTCGCCCCCCGATACGAAAAACGCGGGCTTGCGCAAAGTAGCTGAAGTTTACATGGAGATGAAGATTGTTGCGAGGGGGAATTGCCGGGATGAGCGTGTGCCGCGGATTAATTAACTTAAATCCGCGGCCAGCGAATCTCGAACGGATGGTGATATAGGGGTTTGTGCGTATTTATAATTTTTGTGATCAATACCCATGTTAATGGCCGCGCCTTGTTTTACCGCGGTTTTCATGGCGTCGTCCAACTCGAAGCGCAGAAAATGCACCGAGGAGGTTTTTTCCTGGTTCTCCCGCTCCAGGTCTTCATCGGCAATCGCCCAGACTTTATCAAAACCTTCGATTTGCACCCACACTTTGTCTTCTATACCTATTAGCCCCGCCAACGCTTCGCGGCGTTGTTCCGCGTCGGGATATTCCATCATGAAGGTGGCTTTCCAGTTACTGCCGTCGGGAATCAACGGGTTATAGGCACCCAACTCTTCCTGAATGCCTTCGGCTTCGAAAATACGTTCCACGCGCAGCATTTCCTGGATTTGGTATTGCATGGTCAAACGATCTTCGAAATACAATGTCGCGTTATCGCCGATTAACACTTGACGATTTTTCTTGTGCTGCATCACTTTCTCGCGAAACGCCGGACGCTCCTGTGCGTATTGCTCCAAGCTCATCAAATCATTGCGTGTTAGTTTACCCATAACCTCTCCTTATCTGAGTTGTTAGCTTGTCAGTCGATCAAAGTCCATAAGCTATTTTCATAAGCCGTAAAGGATGTTCCGGCTCCTTGGCCTTGTCCATATTTGAAGAGTCCAATCCGTTTTCGATTTGATGGCCCGCCATCGGACAATCACTGCTGTAATGATCAGGATTGCTCTTGCCGACTCGAGTGACGATGGGTTTGCAAATTTTCATGGAAGTTTCGTGAAACTCTTTTTTCACCGCATAGGTACCATCGTGGCCGGAACAGCGTTCTATCAATTCGACTTTGGTGTCCGGCACCAGTTCCATGCATTCCTTGGTTTTATAACCAATATTCTGTACTCGTAAATGACACGCGGCGTGATACGCCACGTTACCCAGTGATTGCTTGAATTGCGTGTTGAGCTTGCCGGCTTTGTGCCGCAGCATGAGGTATTCGAACGGATCAAAAATAGCCTCACTGACTTTTTTCAGTTCGGCATCGCCGGGAAACATCAACGGTAACTCCTGTTTAAACATCAATACACAGGAGGGAATTGGCGCCACAATGTCATAACCGGCGTCAACCAATTGGGCCAGCATGGGCACGTTTATATCTTTGGCCTGTTGCACACTTTGTAAATCACCCAATTCCAGTTTCGGCATACCGCAACACTGGGAATAGTCCGCCAGCTTTACCTCGATTCCGTTGTGCTCGAAAATCGCGATTAAATCCTCACCCAGGTGCGGCTCATTATAGTTACCGTAACAGGTGGCGAATAACGCGACCTTGCCGGTGGTATTTTCAGTGGTTTCAGGCTGGTTTACGGCGCTTTGGCGGCTGACGAAACGTTTTTGCAAGGTGTTACCGTGATATTTGGGAAGGATGGCACCGTGATGCACACCAAAGGTACTTTCCAGGATTTTGCGGGTAAATCCCACCCGGTTAGCTGCGTTAACGGTTTGCACTACGATGGGAATGCCTGCCAGACGGGCGACTTTGTCCGTTGAAGTTAATACACTATCGCGAAAACTGGCGCCTTGCCGTTTAAATTTAACGGCTTTAGCCCGTAACATAAGATGGGGAAAATCGATGTTCCATTCGTGCGGAGGCACGTACGGGCATTTAGTCATGAAACACATATCACATAAGTAACAATGGTCCACCACTTGCCAATAGTCTTTTTTATCGACACCGTCCAGTTCCATGCTTTCGGTGTCATCGATAAGATCAAATAAGGTGGGAAACGAATGACAAAGATTGAAACAACGACGACAGCCGTGGCATATGTCAAATACCCGTTCTAATTCTTTAAATACTGATTCTTCGTCGTAATAATCCGCGTCTTGCCAATTAATGGGGTGCCGCTCTGGGGCTTCTAAGCTACCTTCTCTCCGTTCCGCCATATTTTTGTTTTCCCAGTTAGCTATGCAGTGATTGAGATTGACATGCACTTATTAAATTCAAGGTATAGAAAAATTAAACACATGACACAGGGTTAGCGTTGTGCGCCCTCAGCAAGGGAATCTGCCGAGAGGCACAACGACAGCCTTACACTTATATGACTTTCTGACTCTGTGTTCTAGTGCAGTTTCGTAAATTAACCTTCCAAGCTATCCAATGCTTTTTGGAAACGGTTAGCGTGGGAGCGTTCTGCCTTGGCTAAGGTTTCAAACCAGTCCGCAATTTCATCGAAGCCCTCATCACGGGCGGTTTTCGCCATGCCGGGGTACATATCGGTATATTCGTGAGTCTCACCGGCAATAGCCGCTTTCAGGTTTTCACCCGTGGCGCCAATGGGCAGGCCGGTCGCTGGATCGCCTACGTCTTCCAAGTATTCCAAATGCCCGTGAGCATGACCGGTCTCACCTTCCGCGGTGGAACGAAATACGGCAGCCACATCGTTGTAACCTTCGATGTCCGCTTTTGATGCGAAATACAAATAACGGCGATTGGCTTGAGATTCACCCGCGAATGCTTCTTTTAAGCTTTGTTCTGTTTTACTGCCTTTAAGATCCATGATATCCCTCCGAGATTTAGTTGTTAAAAAGGTAAAAACACTTCAATGCATAAATAAGAATACAGCCTTTCTTGAATGTAGCAAGTCACCACAAAAGCAAGCACCCATTCCACTTAGACTAAGTCTAAATTAGTCCATGATGGGCGGTTTTGTCAACCGTCTGTGGAGCTGTTTTTATATAAAGTCTCTTTTGTTGAATCTCAATGAAACTTATGAACTGAAAGCAAATAAACTCGTGTACAGTCCCGCGTTGAAAGAAATTTGACCAAATGACAATGCTGGGTTAACTTAGCCGGCTCACGTATAATCTTGGAGTATTCCGCGGTCTTGGAGCGTGATCCTAGAGAGTGGCCTTAGAGAAAAATGCCTAAGAAAAAAACCAACAAAATTGATTTCGAATCCGCTATCAAAGAGCTGGAGGGCCTTGTTGAACAAATGGAACAAGGCGATATTACGCTGGAGCAATCTTTGGCGAATTTCGAGCGCGGTATAGAGTTAAGCCGCACATGTCAAAAAGCCCTGCAGGAAGCCGAACAAAAAGTGCAAATTCTCACCCAAAAACAAGGCGAAGATACGGTTGAGGATTTCCATGTTGAATCCACGGACGCTGAATCGTCGTCGGAAGCGAATCATTAAAAGGAATATCATTGTCGACAGATAACTCTTCGCTGGGCGCGTTCCTGCAAACCCATCAACAGCGCGTCTCTTCCGCATTAGATCACTGGTTACCGCGAAGCGACACTTTACCCGAGCGCTTGCATGAAGCGATGCGTTATGCGGTGCTGAACGGTGGTAAACGCATACGCCCGGTGTTGGTATACGCAGCGGGCCAAGCTCTGGGTGTACCGGCCGAACAATTGGATGGCCCGGCCTGTGCCGTGGAATTGATCCATGCTTATTCCCTGGTCCACGACGATTTACCCAGCATGGACAATGACGAATTACGCCGCGGTATCCCCACTTGTCATATCGCATTTGACGAGG
>JASFLF010000166.1:0-7094 GCA_050118235.1 Gammaproteobacteria bacterium
CAATTTCTTCAATGGGCGCTGCCACAACTGCATATGCGTTGGCCGGGATTTCGCAAAGTCCGCGCCCAAGTGTGCAAGCGCATTGACCGGAGGTTGAGGCAATTAGCCATAGAGGACATTCATACTTATAAAACCTATTTGCATGAACATAAGCTGGAATGGCGTGTTCTTGACGAGCTTTGCCGGATAACCATTTCGCGGTTTTATCGTGATAAAGCCATGTTTGGTTTTCTAACCGAGCACGTCCTGCCAACTTTGGCGAAAAACGCGTTAATGCATCATGACAACCGGCTTAACGCGTGGAGCGCCGGTTGCGCCTCCGGTGAAGAAGCGTACACCGTGAGCCTAATTTGGTTGTTGCGGTTACAAGCCAGTTTTGCGGATCTTAACATCGCCATCACCGCAACGGACGCCAGCGATCAAATGATCGCCCGTGCCCAACGGGCATGCTATGCATACAGCAGCATCAAAAGCCTTCCCCCGCAATGGCGGGAACAGGCATTTCGCCAGCAACAATGCCGCACACTACCATTGCCCGCACAACAATTCCCCACACATCAAGAATCTTATTATCTTAAACCAGAATTTCGTCAATCCGTTCAATTTATGCGACAAGATATCCGCCGGCAAACACCAAACGCGCGCTTTGATCTGGTATTGTGCCGCAATTTGGTATTTACCTATTTCGATATACCATTGCAATGTCGGGTATTGGAGCACATTCAACAAATACTCAAACCCGGCGGCGCTTTGGTGATTGGCATTCACGAAAACTTGCCGCCCGGGATGGCACAATTCTCCGTCTGGTCGGAAAGGCTAAAAGTCTTTAAAAAGACAGTCAACCCACATTCTCGCATTTAATTGACTGACTCAATGACTTTAGGCTTAGCGCACTTAATATAACGCTATGCCAAATATATTTAAAACACCCGTGCACATAGTTTTTGCCCTGATGTTGCATTTGGCAACAGGAGATATCATGGCCCAATAACAGCAAAATATTCCTTTGCCGACTCCCAAAGCGTCCCGGGGCCAATTCTTTGGAGCAACTGTTAAAGAAACGCCGCTCGCTGCGGGAATTTCGTGAAGATTCCTTGGATCTGCAGCAACTAAGTGCAATTTTAAATTATAATCTCTTCGTGCGCTTCGTGGTGAAACCTTTAGTTCACAATCTGGAACAAATGAGAAATACGCGCTTTGCGCCGATTTTTTTCCACGATCAATCTCACTTTGCCTTTTTTCTTAGTGATTTTATGATCCTGTTTAGACAATAAATTAATCACCAGATCGCCGGTACCCATGGCCTTGTTGTTTTTGAACGACCAATCAATATTGGATATGAATACCTGCCGGTCGGAAGTGCTTTCAAAGAGATCCGCATAGTCCCTACGTAGCTCTTCCAATCCGGACGGGTCCGTCGTCCAAGTACTGCTGGCAAACAAATCCATGATACCCCCGATATCACCGGTTTGGTAACTGTCTACGTATTGGGTGACAATGTCTTGCAACTCGCCTTGGGTTGGGTATTTAGGTCTGTCCTTTGCTGACAGATTCTTTACGGCGTTATTTTGCGCCAAAGAATGCGCTAACGCGAAAATACTGTTGTCGTCTAATTTAAAATCGGTGATGCGCATTACGTTATCGACTTTGCGCATAGCAATCAAAACGTCGGTGGTTACCGTTTTATAGTCGCCGCCGGGTGACACCCGCAGCGAGGTGCGCAACTTGCCTTTACCACGGGTTTCCCGGCCCTGCTTATCCCAGGTCAAGCCACGAAATTCCACCCATCGCTCTTCTGAGTGTTTAAAAAGATCGGTGTATTGAGCACGTACTGTTTTTAAAGTCAGCGGCCGTTTCAACATACTGTCGCCGGCAAACAAAGTGAGCATTTGCCGACTGCTGCCTTTTTCGAATGCTGCTATATATTGATCGATGACCTCAACTATATCCCGTCCACTGATCTCACCGCGGCTTACTGCCGGGGTAGCTTTAGCAATTGTTTTAGATGCACTATCCGGTTTGGATTTGGTTCTGCGTTGTTTGGAAACAGTTGACGTTTTGGCCTGCTGCGAATGTTTCGACTTGGTTTTGGGCCGCTGAACTTTCGACGAGAGTCTTTTGTCCAAATCCGCTAAATTTGTCGGAGGTTTATGCACGATATTGAGAGATATCGCCAATTGCATTAAGGCCCGGTGACGGTTTTCAATGTCAACAGTGCCTCCTCCTTCGGTTTGCCGGGCAAGCTCAAACGTTATCTGTTTTTGATAGACCTCTATGAACTGAGCAAACCAAGACGTATTTTTCACCTTGTCTTTTTGCTGCGCTGATAACATGATCCACTGGGTAATAAACTCGTTCACGGCAAGCGTGTCCCATATGGGTTCGCGCATCAACGTTTCGGCCAGTATTTTGACATCTTTCTTAGCCACTTTATTAACAACGGGTCGTGGTTGGGATGGCATTCTGCTAGGGGTAGCCTGGCGCACTATCTCGGATTGAGGGCCGGAGCGACCGCCAGCGTCTCCAAGAAACGGCAGCGCCAATCCATTGAAATAGTTAACAGCCAACGTGACGAATATCCAGAGACTGCCCGTAAACGCCATAACGGATCTATAGCGGGATTTGAAAAAATGTACTATGCCGCCATGGGCGGGCATCATTTCGTTAGGTGCAATTGCTGGGGGATTCGCTGCGGGACTAACTGGGATTTTAGCTGAGGTTCTAGCTGAGGTTCTAGCTGAGGTTCTAGCTGAGGTTCTAGCCGGGGGACTAGCTTGCGGCTGCTGGCCGAGTATTCGACGGGCTGGTGGCTTTTTTTGTACCGGTTGTTTGGACTGGCTGATAAGCGAATGAAGATACATGAATTCCTTTTTGGAAATCCGGCCTTCGGTATAGTGTTTTAGTAACGTTTCTAAATCGATATGTGGCATGGTACCCCCCGGAACTGCCAGAAGCACTTTTGTCGTGATGAAGTGGCCCCCTAAAGTCGACGCACACAAAA
This sequence comes from Gammaproteobacteria bacterium, assembly GCA_050118235.1. Classification (GTDB taxonomy): domain Bacteria; phylum Pseudomonadota; class Gammaproteobacteria; order SZUA-152; family SZUA-152; genus JAJDNG01. The sequence continues at coordinate 3,002 of JASFLF010000166.1, forward strand.
TCGATCACGAAACAATATGCGCCCAAATAAAAGAACACGTTGCGAGGTGATTTATTCCGCGAATACACAGCCGATGGGGTTTGCTGCGCAAATAACATTTTTTTAATAAATAACCGGGTTCGATCAAACCAAGCAAGAACTCGCCAAAACTTTGCGATAACGGGCACAGAGTGTGCTTGTTCAGAGTGTGTTAAGTATCATTGGATTAGTACAACACACTCTAGTGTAGTGTTTCATATAAACCGCACATTTAGACGAGATAGACTTGAGGTGGGTCTTACAGATTCTATCTGGCCCTACGGGAAGCCACTCAAAGCACGATTGCCGCGTCGCCTAAAGCGCCTACTGTTGGTGCAGACCTTGGAAAGGTAGCCGACATTCCCTGCGCTCTGTGCCTCGCACTCGCGCTTTGAGCGGCTTTCTAAATGCACGTTTTATATGAAACACTACACTAGGTACGGCAAAGATAGAAAAATACCCTTAAATTTTCTATGATTATTTAGTCCCGAACAATACCAATAGTCTGTTGTAAGAAAATGTTAGGCAGACTTGGTGGAACATGCTCAACATCGGACGATTCAGTACAGTTCCGACAACTTAAGGCTTGTTGAGTAACGGTAATTGATGCAACTCTCTGAGACGGCATTTCCTATGAAAGAAGAATGAAAATGCAGACACGGATCATCGGTGCGGCATTGCTGGTCACTGGTCTAGTGACTATAGGGAACACATTTTTCTTTTTAGATAATGAGCACAAAGAGATTACCCTCTTTTCCGCCATCCTAATCATTGGTCTGCTGACGATAATTTACGCGACGGCAAGGCGCATAAGGCCACCCAGTGAGTCCGAGCTTGGCGCTTCGTTAAAAGAAGCTCAATGGCTAGCCAACCTTGGTAGCTGGCAATTGGATCTCGTCAACAATCGTCTTCAATGGTCTGATGAAATCTATCGTATTTTCGAAATCAATCCCGATGAGTTCAAAGCATCTTACGACGCATTTGTACAAGCCATCCATCCTGAAGACCGGCAGTTAGTCGACAAAGCTTATCGCGATTCGGTCGCTAACCATACCGACTATGAAATCGAGCATAGACTGTTGATGCCCGATGGACGCGTCAAATATGTTCGCGAGCGCGGTAAGACTTATTACAAAGACAACCGACCCATTCGATCAATCGGGACCATTCAAGATATTACCGAGCGCAAGCAGGCGGAAACCGCCCTGCGCGATAGCGAAAAACGATTGGACAATGTGCTGTCGGTAATCGGGGAAGGCATTTGGGATTGGGACCTGACCGCCAACGTGGTCAGACACAACCTAAGTTGGTGCCGCATGCTGGGCTATGATGAAAGCTACGTCGAGCATCCTGTGGAAACGTTTGCCGATATTCTTCACGAGGATGATCGGGCGGCGGTCATGCAACGCATACAGCGCTGTCTTGAAGGAAACGGCCCCTACCGTAGTGAACACCGTATGCGCCGCGCCGACGGCCAAGTCATCTGGGTGCAAGACCGGGGCGATGTGGTCGAGCGCGATGCACAGGGGCAGGTAATGCGCATGGTGGGCAGCTTCAGCGACGTCACAGAGCACAAGGAAGCGGAAGAAGGGCTAAAACAATTTAAAAACACCTTGGATAACACCCTTGACTGCGTCTTTATGTTCGCTCCCGATACACTGCAGTTCAATTACATCAATCGCGGTGCGCTGGATCAAGTGGGGTATGATCGGGAAGAATTGCTTCACATGACCCCTGTAGACATTAAACCGGACTTCAATGAAGCGCGCTTTCGCGACATGTTGGAACCGCTATTACACGGTGAGCAAAGTGCACTGACCTTTGAGACAAGACATCGCCACAAGGATGGCCACGACATTCCAGTCGAGATCCTGATTCAGTATTTTTCCAATGTGCACCCCCCGCGTTTTATCGCTATCGTGCGCGATATGACCGAACGCAAACAAGCGGAACTGGCATTGCTGGAATCCAAACAGCAACTGGAACACCGCAGCAACATGTTGGAAATAGTCAATTCTCTGACCCAGCGATTGCACTCTACTCTGGATATCGAAGCGATTGCCAAGGCAACCGTTGACGGACTGCTCTCTTATACACATGCGCCATGCATTGCTTTTTACCAGTGCGAACCGGAAACCGAGCATCTCAAGCTCATCACCTATCACGGTTTTAACGAACAAGACACCCAACTCAGCGCCTACCAACCCTTAGAGCACAGCACTGCCGGGGTCGCATTGAGACAACGGGAATTGCTGGTGCAAACCGACGTTCAGAGTGAAGAACAGCTACACCCGACCATAAAAGCGAAGCTTTTACAGCTGGGTTTGCACCACAGGATTATCCTGCCATTGTTTCATCGCGACGAAAACCTGGGAAGCATCGAGATATTGTTCCCCGATACATCCGGATTCACAGCCCTGGAGCTGGATACATACCGCGCCATCGGCCAAGCCGTATCATTGGCCTTGGCCAATGCCGCGCAACGTGACCAATTGGAAGACCGAGTAGAGCAACGCACCACCCAACTGGCAGCCGCCAAAGAAGAAGCCGAACGCGCCAACCGGGCAAAATCGGCTTTTCTATCCCGCATGAGCCACGAGTTGCGCACGCCGCTGAATGCCATCATAGGCTTTTCCCAACTGTTAAAAAGCGAACCGGGATTGACGGATTTTCAATTGGACTCCGTGCAAGAGATTCTGCGCGCAGGCCAACATCTGCTGGAACTGATCAATGAAATACTGGATTTGGCGCGCATCGAGGCCGGCAAGCTAACCGTGAGTAATGAGCCGGTGCAAATAAGGCCCATCCTGGAAGAATGCCTGACCCTGATCAAACCCCTGGCGGAGTATCGAGGGGTACAAATCACTAAAACCGATTCTCGCTGCGCGTTAAGCGTGATCGCCGACGGCACCAGACTCAAACAAGTGCTACTCAATCTTCTTTCTAATGCAGTCAAATACAACCAGGACAATGGCCTGGTCACCGTGGTCTGCAAGTCCATTGAGGATAATATCCAAATCCGCGTCACCGACACCGGTGCGGGCCTTACTGCGGAGCAACAAAACCGCTTATTTAAATCCTTCGAACGCCTGGATGCGGACAATAGCGCCATCGAAGGTACCGGCATCGGCCTGGCATTGAGCAAACGCCTGACGGAACTCATGCACGGCAGTATCGGCGTGGAAAGCGAGCCCGGTGTGGGCAGCACGTTTTGGGTGAAGCTTCCCGCCACCGAGCCTACGATTAACGAAGACCAACTGCATACTGCCGCCTCTAAGGCATTACGCGCGGCAACTGCTGGAGCCGGCGGTGAGCCCTACCAATGGGACGTTCTTTGCATCGAAGACAACCCCGCCAACTTGAGGCTCATCGACCGCATACTTGCACGCCGGCAAGATATTCGTTTACTAAGCGCCGGCACACCCAATTTGGGATTGGAATTGGCACAAAGCTATCTGCCTGCACTGATTCTTTTAGACATTAACCTGCCGGAAATGGACGGTTACGAAGTAATGCAATGCCTGCACACCCATGAAGCGACACGGCATATTCCCGTGATAGCCATCAGCGCCAACGCCATGCCTAAAGACCTGGCCCGGGGCAAAGCGGCCGGATTTTACGACTATCTGACCAAACCGTTGGATGTGAATAGACTTTTACAAGTCGTTAGTGATGTCATCGACAAACCATCCGACACAGCGGTGGATAAAAAAACCGCGTCTTAGCGCCCCGACAAATCAACATCAAGTAACATAATATATAATTCCCAGTATATCGGCTTTCCAATAAGGATACGGCTGATCCTATCCTTTCTCCTTGCTCCTTTCTCCTTGCTCCTCAGCCTCCACTCATTCCCACACCATCAATAGGCGCACCACAATCCGGACAGCTGTTGTTGTGAATGCGATTGCGACTTACGGTAAATCCAAACCGTTCGATTAACAGCGACTTGCATTGGTAGCAGTAAGTGTTTTCGCCGCCTTCACCGGGAACATTCCCTTCATAGACGTACCGCAATCCGGCTTGGAAACCGATTTCACGGGCACGCCGCAAGGTGGCCGCATTGGTCGGTGGG
>JASFLF010000167.1:0-7080 GCA_050118235.1 Gammaproteobacteria bacterium
AAAGTGGCCCTTTTGATCTAATCACCGCGCACTTACAAAAAGCTCACCGTCTTACCGCAAAAGCGGGAATCAAAAAGGCTTATTTCTGCATCCATAGCACGGTATCGCAAGGCAGTTTGGCCGGGAGAAGCGGTATACGTTTATATCTAAAACGCAGGCGCCTGAAAAATCTATTGGACGGCAAAGACATTATTACCGTATCCAAAGGCATAGCAGAAGATTTATTGGACGCCGTCCACATCAAGCCGAAATCAATCCGAACCATATATAATCCGGTGGATTTCGCACTTATACGCCGGCTGGCCGCGGAAACCAATCCTTTTAAAAACGAAGACTACATAATACATGTAGGCAGACTGACGCCTTCCAAGCGTCATGATATATTATTGCGAGCCTACGCCAAATCGGGTATCACGCAAAAGCTGCTTTTATTGGGTGACGGCCCGTTAAAACAATCCATTGAGCAGCAGGCAAAGGAACTGGGTATAAAGGAAAAAGTTCTCTTTGCTGGATTTCACGTTAACCCTTACCCGATTATTAAAGACGCAAAACTTTGCCTACTAACCTCTGACTATGAAGGACTGCCTACCGCTTTGATAGAATCACTTGCACTTCACGTCCCCGTACTAAGTACCGATTGCCCGTCGGGACCAAAAGAGATATTAACCGGCGGATTAGCCAATGCACTTATGCCTGTAGGTGACATAAACGCCATAGCACAAAAAATAAAAAGCATTTTTTTAAGCGACCAAAGCAAAATGGCAATAAATAATTGTTATTTAAATTTATTTGATCCTCAAAACACGGTATCTCAATACTTAACCCTTACTTATAACCATATTTAAAATACCCAGTTTCTACTACACATAAAACTCCATACATCGGGCGTCTTATTTCTCGTCAGAAGCACGGTACAAGAATATTCCTTTATTATTTGGAGTCAAACCAAAGTTTCCATCTCTTATCTGCCGGGTGATCCTAAAATCAGCCCTGTCCGGCTGATCAACAATGATTTGCTCCGACAAATAGTAACAGGGGGCATAGGGAGCGTTTTTGATCAAGTTACTGTAGCCCCCTTCAACAAAAACCCGTGAGCCCGCTGGTGTTTTTGCCAAGATTTGCTCCATATCTTGAGTATCCTGAGTCACCAGGTTTAGATATTGATCGTCAAAATACCTCTTTGCCCCCACGCTTAGGACAAAGACAGCAAGGGCCACCCCAATCAGACTCTTCTTCGACCACAGCTGCCAAAGCCACTGGGTGACCAAAAACCAAAAGACCATATAGAAACCCAAAAGAAATTCGGCCGTATAATCGTGGAAAATGATGAGTCGCTTTAAAACGATCACCCAAAGCACTCCGGATAAAGCCATCAGCAATAGCAACTTGCCATTCTCCTCTTTGGATTGCTTCCATACCTTTTTCCAAAGGGAGCGCTTTCGATAAAGCAAAATGAAAAACGCAAGCCAAAGTAGGCTTACACCGATGTCATGAACCGAGGGCAAACCCACGTCCCTAAGAACAAAAGGGGACAGCCCAACAAAGACACGATTGACCAGTTTACGAGCCAGGTTTCCCCAAGTTGCATTTTCGAAATCCCCTTGCTCTCGGCTTTTGTCAAAACCTAGGCGTCCCTTAGCGCTGATCACGATACTGGTCTCAGACAGTGGCACTTGGCGGACCTTAGATTCCATGGCCAAGTTGTAGACAAGCGCGCTCGTACTGACTACTCCTCCAAGAAGACAACAAACCATCGACCGGTGAGTTACAAACCTCCAGATTGAACCTTCACGCCTCTTGAGGTATCCGTACAGTTCGATGAGAACCCAGGTGAGCAGAGCAAAGTTGGAAACATACCCACGCCCCATCAGAGGGGCCAAAAGAGATACCCACACCACAGTGGTTTTATCATTTAGCTTGTAGTATCTAACCCAGGACCAAAACAAAGCCGCCAACCCCAATACGGCAGGCTGATCAAAGTGGAACATATCTTTGTACTCAAGAAAGTACCGGCCACTCATGCAAAAGAGTGTGGCCACAAGGGCCTTTTTGTCGTCGCCAAACAAAGACTTAAACGTCAGAAAGACAAAAAGCATGGTCAGAAGGTAGATCAAGTTCATCCAATACCTTGACCAAGTGATCTGGGTGGATTTGTGTTCAAAAATGGAGAGCAGATAATGGGAGGTCGCGGAAAAGAACACCGGATAGCGATCAAAGTAGTAAAGCGATCGGCCGTCTTTGTTTTCAACCTCACAGGTGTAGCCAAGAAAGCCGTTTTGGGCATTGGCTCGGCTAGCGATTGCTAAGCCATGAGAGGCCACCCAGCCGTGGTGAGCTCGAGGCTCAAATCCCGGCTTAGGACTTTGTGCGAGAAGAACAAAGATCGCCACAGCCAAAAAAATCCAAATTTTATTCTTCATGTCGCCATCTCTCGATTAACTACAAGCCTTTGCATACTAAATTTCTAATCCCAGTATTTTATATTCATAACTTCCGTCCATTCTGCACAAAATCCGCGGCGGCCTCATGTATACCAAGAGACCAATTCTAACAGTGCTACAGCCGTTGCATATTTTACCAGACTGGCTTTTGAGAAATCGCTATAATAAGTATTTTCAATAAAATACTTATTAAACGAAAAACTGACCAGCGTTATGGTTACCAGCAATGCGCCCAGCCCCAGCAACATAATATCAATAACGGAGAACGCAGCCATTCCAACGGCAAGTATAATTTGCATGTTTTTAATAGCTGGGTCCTTTTGCGGGTAACGAATCAACTGTAAGATAATATAGAGGAACGCCAGCAAGCCAAGGATACCAAACTGAATCAACGCACTAAAATATTCATTGTGCAAATGCTGAAAAGTGTTGGCTATACGCGCGTAATCCGGCGCGGTTTCTGTAACTTTGGTGCGCACCGCATCCAAATGGTCTCCCGTGCCAACTCCCAGCCAAAAATTCTCTTTGATGACTTCCACGCTATTGGACAAGACCGCCACGCGATTCCCCAATGAAGAGTTATAGTCTTGTCGCTCTACCATCGCCTGGATCGAGTCAACGGTTTTTAGGGCCCTATCATGAAAAGTCACGCTGAAATTGAATGCCAACGCAAAAGCCGTGGTACAGACTGCCGCTGTAATAATACTCGCCAACCAAATACGCTTTTTAAATATCAACAAAAACAGCACGAACAACATGATCAAATACAGCACGTAGCCGGTACGCCCAGCGGTAATAAAAAGATTGATTGATGCCGTGATAAAGAAAAATCCAAACAGCGCCTTGAGCAAATAACTATCGGCTTCGTAGATCAATCGCTGTAACACCAGCGTGAGTGTTATCGCCAACATGAAGCCATAATGAGTATGGTGATAAACAGGGGTAGGATCGGACGGTCCGCCTTGGTCGCCATCATGAAAATTGGGTGGCAACCATTCAAAAAATATTGCGTATGACCACAACTCGCTCAGCAGCATTCCCAGGAAAAACGCGCCAAACATCCTGGGAATATATTTTTTGTCGATAAACGTCATAAAAAAAAGCGGATACAACAGAAATTTGGCTTCGTGCAAAACCTTGCCCGCCTGATGGAAGTTATCCGTTCCCAGCAGCCAGATGATGTGCACACAAAAATAGATGATAAAAGCTTGAACGAGTCTGTCTTGTAGACCTTTTTTAATATATTCCCAATATTTACCACGCACTAAAAAAATCGAGAATAAAAGAAAAATCGTCGAACTGCGGCCTGACATGGATATGGGAAGAAAAAACGCAAAAATCACAATTAAGTGATTGGCCATGGTATTGAACCAAGCGTTATGTTTGTCTTGAAATTCGATAATCTTATTGTAATAGGCTAAGGTATTCATTTAATTCTCTTTTCGCACTAAATAGCTCCACGGCCAGCTGACTTTGTTTTTGCAAAGGCATTTCATTGGCGTGAAGAAATTCGATCGATTGTAGCAACTTTTGCTTTAAGTCGCCTATGTCTTGGTCTTTTGCCATTAAAAAGTCAAAGCCTAAGCCCCGTAACTCGGGAAACGATGTATTGGAAAATGCGATACAAATAAGGCCGTAACTAAGCGCTTCTATAAAGGCATTGCTCAACCCCTCACCTTTACTCGGGAAAATGAAAATATCAGCGCGTTGATAGTAACCGGCAACATCTTGTGCAAAACCTTTGAGCTGGACACTGCCGGCATAAGGTTTATTTTCTAAGTAAGCAGTAAATTCTTTTTCATAATCCGGGTCCATATCACCCACGCAGACAAGCTGGAACTCGATACCGTGGCTATACAATACCTCACACGCTTCTATGGCCTCTTTTTGGCCTTTTCCTTCGGTTATTCTCCCCATATGCAATAAAGTCACAGGCTTGCTGACCGAGTGTCTGGATAACACCGGCTCTTCCCGCAATGAAGGGTATATAACCTTGAGCTGGGTTTTCTTACCGAACGGAATGATCGACTGGACATTTTTCGCCAAATGCTCGCAAATCGCCACATGATAGTCGACACAACTGTAAATTAGCTTATGAAGCCAATCTTTTTTGGAGCTGGTTTTGGTTGTGCCGTGACGAACCAGTACGGTAAGGTTGTACCCTAAAAACGCAAAGTACAGGGATCGCAGTTCGGAGGCCCCAAAAAATATCACGTTTTGAATATGATACTGGTTTATGATTTTTCTCGTACGGCTTATTATGGATAGGCTGAACTTCGAGGAAAATTCGATGGTTTCCAAACAAATGCCGCTATCCTCCAATGTAGAAGGATAGTATTTGGCAATATAACAACCCGCTTTCGCCACCAACACAACTTGCAATTCGGAAACGAGCAACTTTGCCATTTTTATTGCATCCATTTCCATACCGCCACTATAAGGCGACAAACAAATTACTGCAGTGACACCCTTGGCCGATTTATTCATCAATGTGTATGCCGATAAACGCGGAAAAGTTATGCATAAAATAGCAAATTATTGTCGATTTCTTGTAGTATTCCGTAATGGTCGGTGAAAACAAATCCACTATCAAAATTCTCGTTGTTCGTAACGATAAGCTGGGTGACTTTATGCTTGCATATCCCAGCTTCGCTTTGTTGAAACAAGCCTTGCCTCAAAGCAGGATTTACGCCTTAGTCCCCGCCTATACGCAGGAGATGGCGGCCTCCTGCCGCTGGATTGATGACATTATTGTAGATCCGGGTGCTGGCGCCGCCGCTCGTGAACAACGACAACTACTTAGCACCCTACGCTCCCAGAATTTTAGTGCATCCATCACATTATTCTCCACTACGCGTATCGGACTGCTGCTATTCCTGGCCCGAATTCCGCGGCGGGTGGCACCAGCCACTAAAATTGCCCAACTATTCTATAATCTACGTCTAGCGCAACGCCGTTCACGCTCCGAAAAACCCGAGTATCAATACAACACGGACTTGGTCGTATTTTATCTCACCCGCAGCGGAGCTGACATTCCACCCATGCCGACGCCGCCATGGTTGAGTTTTGACTCTGAACGCATCGGTCAATTAAGAACCACATTTTGCCTTGAGTACGATATCGCGCCATCTTCCCGGCTGGTTTTTCTACACACTGGAAGCGGCGGTTCCGCCAACACGTTATCCGCCCAACAGTTCGCTGAGTTGGCGCGGCATTTAAATTTTACAAAAAATGACTTCACCCCATTGCATTTTGTGCTTACCGCCGGGCCTAACGAGCTTGCCCATGCGCAGACAGTCAGTGCATTATTGGGTGATCTGCCCAATACGATCTATCACTCGACCGACGGTTTGCGCGTTTTCGCCGAACACATTGCCTTCGCGGATATATTTATCAGCGGCTCCACGGGGCCGTTGCACATTGCCGGCGCCCTGGACATACCCACGGCGGCATTTTATACCCGCCGCCGTTCGGCGACGCCACTGCGCTGGCAGACACTCAATAGTCCCGACAAACGCCTGGCGTTTACGCCGCCACAAGACACCGACGAGTGCGATATGGACGGCATTGACGTGGCTCATGCTGCCGCTGAAATAAACCGAAAATTCTTCAACCTAGAATAATCAGTTGAACGCCGATTTGCGGCAAATCTAAATGTCCAGTGCAAGGCGCGTCCCGCCGCTAATGGCCGTAGTCCTCGCCTAAAGCGCCTACTGTTGGTAGCAAGGGACGCAACGTCGCAATGGGCGCTTAGATTTGTTGCAAATCGGTGTAGCGGCGTGACGCTCATCCAAAGGATCAAAGCGAGCTTCTCCTTTTCAGTCCTTGTATCAATCTCTTGCGTGCCTTTGAAGTGATCAACTGATTAATCTAGGTTTAATTAACCTGACCTTCCCGACGGCACAAATCCTCGAAATATCGTACTAATTGTTCATAGTGCGTTTCGGTGGTAAACAAGCGATCGGCTTTTTGCCTACCGTTTTCCGCCAAGTGTCGGCGATGGTTGCTATCCTGGTATAACTTGCGTAGTTTGTCCGCCAGATCGTTCGCGTCTTGGGGCTTAACCAGCAAGCCTGTCTGATCGTGTTCGATAATTTCGGGCACCCCTCCGGCATCGGTACCGATAACCGCTACACCGCTGCGCATGGCTTCAATTAACACCAGGCCGAAGGTTTCTTTTTTGGTCGCCAACACCACCACATCAAAGGCGCCCATGATTTCAATGGGGTTGTGAAGACTGCCATAAAACGTGACCACCTCTTGCAACCCACCATCTCTCACGCTGTTCTGTACACTTATAAAATATTCCTCATCCATAACCGGACCGATAATCGTCGCGTGTACCGGCAATCCTTCTTCGTGCAAACGAGAAACGGCATCGATCAATAGATGCTGGCCTTTACCTTGCTCTATGCGCCCCACTAAGCCGATAGCGAAATCATTATTTGTTTTGATTCCCAATGACTTTCGCACTTCCTCCCTGCGATCAAGGTCCATCGGCGCGGGCCGGTCGACACCATAGTACAATCGTTGGATACTACTTTTGGGCATGGGTAAAAACTGTTTTGCCGCAGCAGCCAATTCATCAGTAATCGTTAAATATAAATCAACATGGGTGTACAAAAACCGATGATACCAA
>JASFLF010000168.1:0-7028 GCA_050118235.1 Gammaproteobacteria bacterium
TTTGATTTGGTCTCGGATTTATCCAAATACCGGTAAGTGTTGGCGGTGGCGGTCATCGTCAGTTCCTCTTCCTTACCTTTTTTCATGCTTAAATCGTGGATGGTGACAATCCGCGGTAAGCCGGCCACGCCACTGACAAAGTTACCCAATTGATGGTACGTGCCTGTTACCCGCAGATTGATGGGGAACTCGGCGTAAAAGTCCCGCGGCTTTTCGTTGCCCGGTTTAAACAGTTCGAATTCCAACCCGGCGTCCAAGCCCACGCGCGTGACGTCCACCAATAGCTCGGCGATTTCGGTTTTGCTGGGCAATTTCAAAAGCAAGGCGCCAAAGCGTTTTTCCATTTCCGCCATTTGCTCTTTATACGCATCCAAATTGGCGGCGTCGGCTTGTTTCTTCTCGAAGGTTTGCTTCAGTTCCTGCTCTTTAGCTTGCGCTTGTTCCAGCATTTGCATTTGCTCTTGGGTGTCGAACCAATACCCGGCGAATAAAACGGCGGCGCAAATCACCACAATGGCGGCAGCTTTGGCCGCAACAGGCCAACTGCCAATGTTATTGAAATCAAGATTGTTTAACTCTGATATGTTCACGACGGCTTCCCTTTACTGGCTTGTGCTTGCTGCTCAGGTTCTACATAGTCGACCTGTTCGACGTCTAACTTGAACCAACTGGCGTCCTTATAACCACTTTTGTTGGACTCGATGACGGTCAGGCGAGGATTATTCAGCCATGGCGAGGCATTGAGCTGCCGCATGAAAGCGGAAACACTGTCATTGGAATCAGCCACGCCTTCGATATTGATCTTTTTGCCGTTTCGGACAGTGTTTAACAGAAAAACGCCCTTGGGAGTGGCTTTTGAGATTTCCTCAAATAAATGCACCACTTCCGGCCGGCTGCGTTGTAGTTTTTGGATCACTTCCATGCGCGCCAACAAGGCTTTTTTATCGTTTTTTAACGTTTTGATTTCGGCGATTTGTTTGTCCACTTCCTTGATTTGATTTTCCAGAAATTGATTACGTCCTATTTGGGACTCAATCATGCCGGAAAATTGCAGATGGATAAACACCACCACCAGTGTTGCCAGCACAGCGGCTCCGACCGCGACTACCGCAAACTGACGTTGCCTTTCCTGCCGCGCGGCTTCCCGCCATGGTAATAGGTTAATATGTGGCATTAGTCGAAACTCCTTAAGGCAAGTCCACAAGCAATCATCAGCGAAGGCGCATCATTGGCCAGCGCTTGGGCTTTCACACGGGATGCCAACGACATATGAGTGAATGGATTGGCAATAGAGGTGCTGGATCCCACGCGTTGTTCAATGAGCTCATCCACACCCGGAATTGAAGCGGTTCCCCCGGCCAATACGATGTGATCGACGGTGTTATGGTGGCTGGAGGAGAAGAAAAACTGCAACGAACGGCTGACTTGTTGCGCCATGGCGTCTTTGAAGGGTTCCAACACTTCGGGCACGTAATTGTCCGGCAATCCCCCTTGACGCTTGGCCATGCCCGCTTCTTCGTAGGACAAGCCATAACGGCGCTGAATTTCTTCGGTTAATTGTTTACCACCGAATACTTGATCGCGTGTGTAAATAATTTTGGTGTCATGAAGTACGCTCAGAGTGGTCATCGTAGCGCCGATATCCACAATTGCGATGGTGGTGTCACCGGCGCCGCCGGGAATTTGAGACGCGATCAATGGGAAGGCGTTTTCCAGGGTATAGGCTTCGATATCCACCACTTTGGCGGTTAAGCCACCTAATTCGACCGCGGCGACGCGCGAATCCACGTTTTCGCTGCGCGAAGCCGCCAAAAGTACGTCTACCATGTCCGGATTTTTGTCGTTTTGGCCAAGAACTTCGAAATCCATATTCACTTCTTCCAGTGAATAAGGAATATATTGATCGGCCTCCAATTGAATTTGGCTTTCCAGTTCCTCATCTGATAAATTAGATGGCATTGTGATGACTTTGGTGATCACGGAAGACCCAGCCACCGCCACAGCCGCGAATTTCGCCCGGCTTCCCGAGCGTTTAACCGCGCGCTGAATCGCTTCTCCAATAGCTTCCACATCTGTGATATTCTTTTCCACCACAGAATTGGGCGGTAGAGGCTCGGCGGCGTAGGCTTCCACCCGGTAGCCATCGCTTTGTTGGCTCAGTTCTAGCAACTTGACTGACGTTGAACTGATGTCCAAACCAATCAGGGATGATTTTTTCGGTGCAATTAGTTGCGCTATACCCACATTCAGATTCCTTATTGAATTGGCAAAAATACTGCGTATTGAAAGACTGCTTTTTGATAGTTACAGCGTAATATCGGTACGCCCATCAGCAAACTTAAACTATAGAGCAAAAAAAGTTTCAAAAGCACAGGCTATTAGGTTGATGTTATTGGATGTTTTGTTAATTGTCGATATTGATAAGGTAATCATTTATTAACTTGGTCACAAATTTTGGTGGAAAAAGTGTCTCGATTTTTTAATTGGCGTGTATTACTCACTTTAGGTGCTGGCGGATTATTGACCAGTGCAATAGTTGCATTAGGTATCTATTTAATCATTGTTCCCAAATTACCCTCCATAGAAAGTTTGAAAGATGTGCAGTTTCAGGTGCCGCTGCGGATTTTTTCCCGTGATGATAAGTTGATTGCCGAATTCGGCGAAAAAAAGCGCACTCCCATGGATATCGAAGAAACTCCTCAGATGTTGATCAATGCCGTATTAGCGGCGGAAGACGATCGATTTTTCGAGCACCCCGGCGTAGATTACAAAGGCATATTCCGGGCCGTATTTTATTTGCTGAAAACCGGGGAGAAAGGCCAAGGCGGCAGTACCATTACCATGCAGGTGGCACGAAACTTTTTCTTGAGCCGGGAGAAAACCTATCTTAGAAAACTCAATGAGATTTTGTTGGCGCTGAAAATTGAACGCGAATTGAGCAAATTGGAAATCCTGGAGCTGTACATCAACAAAATCTATTTGGGCAACCGCTCTTATGGATTTGGCGCGGCCGCACAAGTGTACTACGGTAAAGACGCGGCCGAACTCACGCCGGCCCAGGCCGCCATGATCGCCGGCTTACCCAAAGCGCCCTCGGCCTATAATCCCATCGTCAATCCCAAGCGTGCGTTATTACGGCGCAATTATGTGTTAAATCGCATGTACGGTCTCGGTTTTCTCACTTATGACGAACACCAGGAAGCTCTTAATACGATTGATGATTCGTCCTTGCACAGTTTATCCGAAGAGGTATCCGCCCCTTACTTGGCTGAAATGGTTCGCTCGGAGATGGTGGCCCAATACGGCAACGATACCTACACCAAGGGTTATCGGGTGTACACCAGCGTCGATTCCCGCTTGCAAACGGCGGCCAACGACGCATTGCGATTGGCGTTATTGGAATACGATGAACGCCATGGCTACCGGGGGGCTGAAGCCAAAGTGGAGGTCAACGAAGCCAGTGTGGAAGAAGATTGGCGGGGATTACTAGCGGATTTTCGCGAATCCAACGATTTGTGGCCGGCGCTGGTGATTGATGTGAAAGAGAAAGAAGCCACAGTCTATCAACCGGTCTACGGCCGAATTACTTTGGATTGGGACGCGCTCAAATGGGCGCGGCCTTGGCGTGGGGACGGTTTGTCTCCAGGGCAAGAGCCCAAACTGGCCACCGAAATCCTACAAACGGGCGATGTAGTGCGAGTGCTGCAAAAGTCCAAGGAGCGTTGGCAGCTCTCTCAACTGCCCAATGTGGAAGGCGCATTGGTATCTTTATCACCCAATGACGGCGCGGTGTTGGCATTGGTGGGTGGATTTGATTTCTCTAAAAGTAATTTTAACCGAGTGCTTCAAGCCGAGCGGCAGCCTGGGTCCAACTTTAAACCGTTTACTTATTCAGCCGCGCTGGAAAAAGGCTACACCGCGGCCAGCCTTATTAATGACGCGCCTGTCGTGTTTGAAGATGCGGGGCTGGAAAGCACCTGGCGGCCGGAAAACTACAGTGGCAGAGTATTTGGTCCTACCCGACTGCGAGAAGCTTTGGTGAATTCGCGCAATCTGGTGTCGATTCGTTTGTTGCGCGCCATAGGCATATCATACGCCATAGACTACGCCACTCAGTTTGGCTTTAATCCCGATAAATTACCGCGGGATTTATCCCTGGCCTTGGGCAGCGCGGCAATCACCCCCATGGAAGTGGTTACCGGTTATGCGGCATTCGCCAACGGCGGGTATAAAATCGATCCTTATTATATTGTCCGCATCGAAAATGATTCCGGAGAAGTTCTGTTTAAAGCCAATCCTGCCCGTGTGTGCGAAGATTGTGAACCTGCGGCATCGGATGCTCAAATGGCGATGGGGGATCAATTAATAAGCACCAGTTTGGATCCGCAGTCAGACCAAAATGGCACTGCCGTAGCCACGGCTGGCGAGGACGACGCAGCCGTTGCAGTCTACGCGGGTGAAGGCGACAACCCCATGGAAAACCAAGCAATGGATCCAGCCCAAGCGCCTTTAGCCCCCCAGCGTCCTCGTGTGGCACCACGGATTGTGACGCCGCAAAACGTCTACATCATGGACAGTATCTTGCGGGATATCATCCAACGTGGTACCGGCCGCCGGGCGAAACAGCTTGGCCGCAACGACATTGCCGGTAAAACCGGCACCACCAATGACCAACGGGACGCTTGGTTTTCGGGTTTTAATCCGGATGTGGTGACCACGGCGTGGGTGGGCTTCGACAATCCCAAAACGCTGGGTGAGCGGGAGACCGGCGGTCGGGCTGCGCTGCCAATGTGGATTTATTATATGCGAGAGGCCTTGAAAGGGCTGCCCGAAAAACCCATCAAACGGCCGCCGGGATTAGTGACCGTGCGCATCGACCCGGATACCGGTCTGTTGGCCAACGCCGGCAGTCCCAACGCAATTTTCGAAACCTTTCGGGAAGAACACGTACCGCAGCGCATGGTGGAAGAAAGTGTCAATGCGGATCTAACCGGATCATCCGGGGGTGGTGTGCCCGGTGAAGAAATACCGGAGCAGTTGTTTTAGAAAAAATTAACCACGAAGCCGCGAAGGACACGAAGAAAAGAAAGATTAATTTTTTTTACCTTTCGTGTCCTTCGTGCCTTGGTGGTTAAAATAAGTACTTTTACTTTGCGAGGGCTTCTCGACAAGCACGAATGGTGAAGAGATGAATTTCAGGGATGGAATTCCACTTTACTTTCTTTGTCGTCAAACGTAAACGTGCCCCCGACATGTTCCAGATTGAATTTGCGCGGGGTATCGCAAATCAGAAATTCGACGGCGTTTAATACCTGTTTATTAACCTGAATCTTGGCGCTACGTAGTGTTTCTGCGTATTCTTCGCAATGTGTTTTCTGACGATTCAACGCATTAATTTCCGTTGCCAGTCTGTTCAAAGTTTGCTGCAGTTTTTGAAGCGACGGCGGCAAGGAATCATAGTCCGCTTTTTGAGCTTTAAATGCCTGGGTAAATACTTTTTCAATATTGGTTCGTTCGGCGTATTTGGCTTTTAACAGTACTTCAATTTCATCTATTCGGCTTTCATATTTTTGAATCGGCCCCACTTCCACTTTGGTGTGGTTTCCGCCTTGCGTGCCTATGGTTTGAGCTTGCACCAATCGATCGGCGCGGGTAATACCCCCCATAATCTGTCCCCGGCGAGCGTTTTTTTGGCCGACGACGACTTGGTCTTTGGCAGTAACATCGCTGTGGGCGATGAGTTCTGTGACGATAATATCTTTTCCTGAGATCGCCACACAGTTTTCAATGAACTTGGCGGTCAACGTTCCGCGGCAACGTAAAACCACAATACCTTTGCCGGGCTGGCCATTGTCTTCCTTAATGGAACCGCGTCCTATCACCCCTTGTGTGATTTCAATGTCTCCTCCCGCTTGGATGCTGGAGGCTTCCTCCACCATGCCGTGCACATAGACATCGCCAGTGGTTTTAACGTTTAAGCCGGTGGTAACGTCGCCTTTGACGATCACAGTACCATCAAACGTAACATTGCCGGTGGACAAATCCACGCTGTCGACTACCAGCGTTTTTTCAACAATGGCACCGTGGTCCACCAATATGGGTTGTCCATTGATGGCGGCTACTAACAAATTGGGATCGTCCGGAGATATTGTCGTGCCGGTGAGATTGGGGGCGAACATCATGTCATGTCCCGGGTCGGCGGGTACGACTTGGCCTTTAATATTAACGCCGGGGTTACCTTTGGTGGCTGGAATCCGGCGTATCAAGGCATCGCCTGCTTTGACCGTGACCAGTTCGCCGATATCGTGGTAGTGGGCGATGCCGCCGGCATCGATTCGCGGGCGGCGGTCTTTGGCATCGGGAATTAAATTTTCGAAATAACCATCCTCGCCGTGTTGCGGCTCCTGGCCTTGGGCGATTAATACATCGTGCGCATCGCCGATTTGCAAAGCCATGTCGATTTCGTGTTCTTGCAGTCCTGTGGTGATGCCAAGATCCTGGATGGTCTCCAAAATCTTCGCTTTGCAGACGGCTTGCCCCCCTTGTGGTGGGCTGAGGTTTAAGTACGCCGCCATCAAATCGTCCGCGAGCGTAATTCGGAATTCGGCATCCACTTTTTCGGCGATATTAATAGTGGAGGCGCTGACACCTTCATTGTACTCACGGATAAAATTGCCAATGGCATCTTTGTTGAGTTTGAAACGGTCCAGCCCATAGTGGTGAAGCTGATCTTGGAACCAGTTTAGATTGATGTTACGCCGGTCCAGTGCCGTGGGAAATTCGGCCTGTAGAAACTTGCCGTCTTCGCTTAATTTGAGTACCAAGTCATCTTGGATGGTGTACGGCCCTGGTTCCATGGGTTGCGATATTCCTTTGCTTTTTTTGCCAGCGGGTGCCTAGTGCCTTTTAGTCGGCTATCTGGGATTTAAGGACAGAGCACCCATAGCGCCCTGGGCGGGTGGTTCTTCTTCATGCGCGAGCGACAAATTGGTGTTGTCACCACCGGGGCGACCTTCGGATAAGCTGAT
>JASFLF010000169.1:0-7022 GCA_050118235.1 Gammaproteobacteria bacterium
CATCCATGGGTGGTTGTGCTTGGTTTTGGTGCGCTCTGCGCGCCAATTGCCTTTGAAAACGGTGCCGCTGCTCGCCGGCATCCGTTAGTTCTTGAAATCCATTGGCCAATTCCACGCCGTCGATGAATAGCTCGAAGCGCAAAGCAGTCTGGTTATTATTGGGATTGAGCCGGGCCAATGCCGCTTGCGATTCGGGATAGTCTCGAACAAAGGTAAGGCGGTTGCGGCCTAAATGAGGTTGCACACAGTGACTCATCAAGACATCCAGCCAGGCATCCCGGTCTTCGCTGTGCAGTCCTTGGACGTCCACGCCATGCTGACGGGCGCATCCGGCCAGTTCCTGCGCGGAGGCTTGTAGAGGGTCCAGTGATAGAGTATTGAGAAATGCGTCTTGATAACTAATAATTTGACATGCCTTCAGGCGCCGGTTGATTGCAGTGAACAAAGAGTGCAGCAACGCCTCGATTTCACCAATCAATGCCTCAAGATCGAATCCCGGCCGATACCACTCTAATATGGTGAATTCGGGATTGTGCAGACGGCCGCGTTCGCCCTGGCGAAACGCTTTACAAATTTGATAAATCGGGCCACTGCCGGCACTGAGCAAACGTTTCATGGCGAATTCCGGCGAACTCTGCAAATACAAGGGCATGCCATGCGCGGCTTGGGGGCCTACGTAGGTTGTGATGAAGCAATTGATGTGGGGGTCGGGATTAGTGGACGAACCCAATAATGGTGTCTCCACTTCCAACACATCCCGCTGGGCGAAAAAATCTCGAATATGTTGTAACACCTGTGCTCTGAGTCGCAGATTGCGAAAACTGGCGCTGGGACGCCAGTCTTCATGGTGTTCAGGATCATTCATCCAACGATCGCGCAGAGATTTGGATTCAAAAGGATTTCACCCCGAGGAGAATTTCTTGTGGATTCAAAGATCAAGCGAGGGCTCGTCATCCTGGTAAAACGCGGGCTAGTGGCTAGTCCTTCACCCGGCTAACGTATTCTCCCGTACGGGTGTCAACTTTAATTTTCTCATCTTGCTCCACGAACAACGGCACTTTAACCACGGCGCCGGTCTCCAAAGTGGCGGGTTTAGTTCCGCCACTGGCGGTATCGCCACGCACGCCGGGATCGGTTTCCACGATTTGCAATTCGACAAAATTCGGCGGCACAATTTCGATGGGTTCGTTGTTCCACAAGGTCACCGTGCACATATCCTGCTCTTTCAGCCATTGGGCCGCATCGCCAACAATATTTTTGTCCGCCGCAACCTGCTCGAAAGTTTCAGGGTGCATGAAATGCCAATGATCGCCATCGTTATACAGATACTGCAGTTCGGTATCCATGACATCAGCGGATTCCATGGATTCACCCGACTTAAAGGTTTTCTCCACCACCCGCCGGGTCTGCAGGTTACGCATCTTAACACGTGCAAACGCTTGGCCTTTTCCAGGCTTGACAAAATCCACGTCAACAATGTTCCAAGGTGCACCGTCGATCATTAATTTCATGCCGGATCTTAATTCATTGGTGGTATATGTAGCCATTTTGTCCTCGATTTGGGAATATAAACTTTTTAGTCTTGAGGGTGGAAAATGAACACGCACATCCAGAGCCCAAGTGTCATATCAACGGCCTTTACGGCCCGGAATTAAAAAGACGCTAATGATACAGTCTTCCGCAGCATTTTGGCAGGGTCATTCATGGAAAAAAGCGCTGGCGGACGCCATTAAGGACCCTCGTGAACTGTTCGACCTGTTGGATTTACCGCGACACTATTTAGCCGCGGCGGAGGAAGTGGCGGGGATTTTTCCATTACGGGTCACCCATAGCTTTGTAGCGCGCATGCAAGCCGGTGATATCGATGATCCATTGTTGCTGCAAGTATTACCTTTGCATTTGGAAAACCAATTGATGCCGGGATATAACACCGACCCGGTAGGCGATTTACTGGCGAGCAAAAGCCCGGGGGTCATTCACAAATATCACGGCCGAGTCTTGTTGGTCACAACCGGCGCTTGTGCCGTTCACTGCCGTTATTGTTTTCGCCGCCATTTCCCTTATTCTGCCGCCAATCCCGCCGTCGATGACTGGCGCCAGGCGCTGCAATACATCGCCGGGGATACTTCCATTTGCGAAGTAATTTTGTCCGGTGGAGACCCCTTGTCGCTCGGCGATCAAAAGTTGTTGCGCTTGGTCTCGCTGCTGGCCCAAATTCCCCACGTGTCCACATTGCGAATTCACAGCCGCTTACCCATTGTCTTGCCCCAGCGTATCAGTGAGACGTTTATCGCCCGACTGACGGAATTTGGCCTGCAGATCATCATGGTCATCCATGCCAACCATGCCAATGAAATCAACACCGAAGTGGCAGACTCCCTGGAGCAAATGCGCCGCTATGGCATCCCCTTATTGAATCAATCGGTTTTGCTGCGCAAGATCAATGATAGCGCCCCCACACTGGCGGCATTGAGCAGAACCTTATTCGCGAATGGAGTGATGCCATATTATTTGCATACCTTGGATGCGGTACAAGGTGCTGCACATTTCGCGGTGGATAGACACCATACGCAGGCGATGTATGATGAACTCAGCCGGCTACTGCCGGGTTATTTGTTGCCAAAACTGGTCACGGAGCACGCCGGTGCCGAATATAAAACCCCGGCGTTCCTTGCGCAGGGGCATCATGTAACCAACGGGCATGATCAATAAATAAACAGATTTACAACAAATTCGCCATTAATTGACATTACTGTCATACTTTTTCGCGGACTCAATTTTGTTATGATTAAAGCGGCTTGACAGTATTATTTAATGTAACACTTAAAATGTAGTTACAATGACACAGAAATTAAAGATAACCAGAAAAAATGCCGTAATACCGTATAGTTGGAAAAACATATTGCTGTAATACTTTTTAAATCAACGTTTATCGATTACCAAAGCGCTGGAGCATCCGTGTCTAAAGCCAGACCCAAAGGATTACTGGGTATACCACAACTGCAATCCCCCGCAAAAGGGGCATTTAACACCCGTCCCAAACACATCGACTTGTGGCTGGGTGAATTGCCGCTGGCCGATACCGGGGAATGCGGCCGGTTGATTTTCAACACTTTGAAAGAAGTGAATCAACTGGATATTCCCAAAAAAGAGCGTTTGTACCTGTTAAACGCCATTACCTCGCCTGCTCTGAACATATTACGCGTCTTGAAACGTCACTATGTGGACCATACGCTGCCGCTGTCGGCGAAAAACAAATCCGTTGCCGAACTGTCCATTGCGCTCACCGCCGAGATCGCCATGGGGTATAAAATCATCATTGAACAGAGTTGGACATCGAATTTGTCATTATTCTCGCGGCGCAGTGTTGCAGAAGCCATTCACCTGACAATTTACTATCTCAGCCAGATGTTGTTAACGGCGTATCAAATCTATATCGAACATCCGGCCAATACTTGGATGCACATACACCAGTTATTTCTGTACGCGGAAGAAAACAATATTCATAGACTGATCATCAAGCATCGGGAATTACACGACAGCTTGCCCGAATGCAGCATACGCGATTTGTACAAGCGAATCGTCTTATTGGGTTTGGTCAGCCCCTACCGGCTACGGCAAAAAACCATGCAACAACTCTATGATTCGTTGCAGGAGTGGTCTCGATATTGCCGTGTATTGCCGCCGGATCAGTTCACGGAAGACGCTCATCAAATCAAGATACGCCTCAACAGCGATCAGACACCTGGTTTTTTTTCGGACAGCGACGCCACCAATCGAATCCACACCCGCGTGATAGACACCAGCGCGTTAGTCCATATGCTAAGCGAACAAATTGTGCATTCCAACCCACTCGGCGGTAGCGCCGCCAATGGCTTATCGGATGACGTGTTGCGGCTGGTGGTTATAACCTGGAGCGGCCGGTCAAAACGGGTGTTTACACGTAACCGGGCGAACAATACCTTGACTATTACGTTAGGCTTGAGCGCCAGCCATCAACTCATCAGCGAACTGTTGAGAATCAATCCCGAACTGCAACTCAATGGTTATTGCGAGTCGGCCACCAATGCAGTATTCGACCCGAATATCAGTGAAGAGCATTTATCCCAATTGATCGAACCCGAAATGGACATACCCGCTGAATTTGACCGGCCGTTGGTGCTCAACAGCCTGACCGCCAAAGAGATGACCTCTGACGTATGGGACCCGGACCATGCCAGTAAGGCCATTGGGTATGATTACAACATCCGCTTGTGGTACGAACAAAAAGAAAAAGAACGCAATAAAGAGGCCTACGTGGCTGAGCCCTACAATTGCAGCAATGTGAATGAAAGCGCCGGTGGTTATTGCCTTGTGGGACAAATGGAATCGGCCGACAGCACGGCCAAAGTACAAATAGGTGAAATTGTCGGCATACGCGACACAGTCAACTCCGATGGCAATAGCGTGGAGATCGGCGTTGTACGCCGCATCAAAAACGCAGATAAAGGACTGGAACTCGGTGTACAAAAATTGTCGCCTTGTGCTGATGTGGTGGGAGTATGCAAATACAATTTAAATCAACGCCAGGAAAAATACACCCGCGCGCTGGTATTGCCCGCCATGAAATCCGTCAACCGTCCGGTAACCTTATTGACTCACACCATACACAAAGTGAATGATCAGCTCATTGTCAATAAGTATGGTTATTGCACTCATGTAAAATTAGTAAAACTCCTCGAGTGCACCGGTGTGTATTGCCAATTTGAATTTGTCATTATCAAGATATTAGGCTTTGAACACGAACATAACAGCCAAACCAAAACACCCGAAGAACTGGATTCCATGTGGACGCTGCTATGACCACAGTGATTACGGCCTTTATTAGGGTTTTTTTGATGGTTTTTTCAATATTTATTTCAAAGAGAGATGCAACAATAATAAATACAAAAGGAGCGCGGTGTGGATAACGACAATATCATCCACTTAATCATTTTCATGGACTCTTCGCATGATGCCGAAGTGTTGAGCAATTCACTGAGAAACGCCGGCTATGCCGTGCGCCACAAACATGTGGAAGAAATCGCCACCTTTGAAAAATCGCTCAAAGAGCAAAATTGGGATTTGGTGATAACTTCCCAAATAGTGAACGACTGCACCGCTGAGCAAATCATCGAAGCGGTTACTAAAGCCGGTAAAGACTTACCGGTGATCGTATACGGTGCCCGGTATGAACGTGGCAATGCCTTAGAGCTGATCGGCGCCGGTGCGGCTGAATGTGTAGGAGCCGACGAGCCCCAGTATTTACTGCTGGTGGTGGACCGGCAAATGAAGAGCCTGCGCGATCGTCGCGACTATCGAGATTGCCGCAACTCGCTGATCGAAAGTGAAAAACGCAACCGAACCTTGCTGGACAGCTCCCGCGACCCGATTTCCTATATTCACGAAGGCATGCATATATATTCCAACCTCAGTTATCTGGAAGTATTCGGTTACGAAGATTCCGAAGAGATGGAAAGCATACCGGTGATGGATTTAATCGCGTCCGAGGACCAGAAAAATTTCAAAGAATTGTTGCGCAAGTTAAGCAAAGGTGAAACACCCGACCAGGAATTCGAATTTCAAGCTGTCAGAAGTAATGGCGAACAATTCAAAGCCGTTATGCAGTTCTCACCCGCCAGTATCGAAGGCGAACAATGCACTCAAATTGTCATCCGTAAACAAACCGATGACGCGCAATTACACAAAGAGTTGGAGCAGCTGCGAAAACAGGATTTGCTCACCGGCTTGTACAACCGTCAGCACTTCATGGAAGAACTCAGCAATGCTGTGAGCCGGGCGTCCAAAGGCCAGGCCAATAGCGTGATTTTTTATATAGAACCCGATCAGTTTAAGAACATCAAAGACACCTTAGGCATTGCCGGCAGCGATATGGTATTAACCGACATGGCCAACCTGATCAAGCAGCAACTCGAGACCAGTGATGACATCATCATTGCCCGCTTTGCCGGCACGGTGTTCACTATTATTTTTAAAAACAACAATATCGACGAAGTACAAAGCTACGCGGAAAAAATCCGCAAGGCGTTTGAGCAACACATTTTTGAAATGGAAGGAAAAACCGTATCCACTACCTGTAGCATTGGCGTAGGGCCTATCATCGAAACCACCATGGACGCCAAAAAAGCCTTGTCCCACGCGGAAACCGCTTGCACCACGGCACACAACGGCAACGGTAACAAGGTACACGTGCATACCGTGGCCGATGAAATGGCAAATTTGGAACAAGAAAAAGAATGGACCAAACGTTTGCGTCTGGCCTTAAAACAGGATCAATTCGTACTGCATTATCAACCCATTGTCAGCTTGCACGCTGAGCCGGGCGAACGTTATGAAGTATTACTCAGAATGATCGGCAGTGATGGGGCCATCATTATGCCCAACGACTTCATGGAGTCTGCCAAGAACGCGGATTTGATGCTGGAAATCGATCGCTGGGTGATGAAAAATGCCGCCAAAGCGATGCTGGAAAAAAGACGCAGTGGTAGTGAGATTCGCTTTTTTATAAAGCTCTCACCGGAATCCATTGAAGATACCACACTGTTACCCTGGATCAGCAAACTATTAAAAGCGGCGCGATTACATGGCTCCAGTATGGTATTTGAAATCAACGAATCCGTCGCCATCAATAATATCAAGGCCGCCAAAGCCCTGGCCGATGGGCTGTCGCAACTGAATTGTTTGTTTGCCATCACTCAGGCGGGCAACGAAACACCGCCTTTGAAATATCTTACTCATTTTAACGCCAACTACATTAAGATCGATGGCCAACATATTCAAAATATCACTAAAAGTGAAACCAGCCAGGAAATTGTCAAAACCATTACCGAAATTGCCCGTAGTAAAAACATCCAAACCATTGCCGAACACGTCCAAGACCCAACCTGTTTAGCCGTGCTGTGGCAACACGGTGTCAATTTCATACAAGGGTATTATTTGCAGCAACCGGAAGAGTCGTTGAACTACGACTTTAGTGGCGAGCA
>JASFLF010000170.1:0-7018 GCA_050118235.1 Gammaproteobacteria bacterium
AAAGAGGAACACTGGTTACCTCTGCTGCAAGGTCCTTGGATTCGGCCTACCGGTGAAGCAGGAAAGTTAAAGTCTGGCCGTCCTATCAAGTGCCCTACCTGACATGGCAGACTAAAAGCGTTATCCACAAGTCCACGGCTGATGGCTCTAATAAACGCTGATGGCTCTAACAAGGGCTGAAGGCTCTAACAAGAGCAGATCATCCAGTGGGCCCTGTGGGTAACGCTGACCTCCTTTATTTGGATCTGTTTTTGTTTTGTTGGCGTGCCGCTATGGCGTTTATGCGCTGGGTGATGGGGTTGTTAGGGTCCGGAGGGGGGTAAGGTTTCTTTCCTGGTCTGTTCTTGAATACATCCCTGTTGTTGCCGTTTGCGGGCTGCCGCAATGCGAAACCCTTTTTCCGGAGTGAATTCCCCTATCTTTGCGTGATTGATGAGACCTCTTAAACAGCCGAGTCGCGATGAGCGAATACCATTGGCCGCGATAATACCCGCCCATTCATCCAGGATTTGCTGTGCCAGCTTGGGTGAGAGGGACTTGATCAGATTTGCGGCCTGGGCGCGTTCTTCTTTCAGTATTTCTTTTGGGAAGATGAATTCAGTATCACTACCACTACGGTGAGTAGTAGTGGTTAATGAGTCATTGTTATTTTTATAGATAGTACTGGTTATTAGGTTATGTTCGGTATTAGTTAATGTTTCTGGTTTTACCGTATCTGGTGCAGCCACATCCGGTGTCACCACATCGGGTGTAGCCACGTGTGGTATTTTAGTACATGGCGGTTCCGGGGTTTCATGAACATTGTAGATACCGCCTCGATATTGGCCTTTGGTGTTGCGTTGCCGGTGATAGGTAACGCTGTTAGAAAATTGATTGCTGCTTACTTCAGGCGTTTTGCACTGTATTGGTTTCGCCAACAACATCGATGGTAAAAATAGTCGAAAACTTGACCCAGGCGTTCAGTTAAACAGGGAGTTAAATGGGCTGTCAGTGATTAATATAGCCTGAGTGATGTATCTCGAACGCAATCAGATATGCTAGTAAGCATGGTCCGTAACGAAAACCGTTTTTCCCGCATGCTCCCACGACTCATCCGCCTCAGAGATGCACCCTTTTACCTGGGCATGGACAGAAACCGCTTCAATGCCGACGTTCGGCCCTATCTGACACAAATCCCCATCGGAGACCAAGGCATTGCCTTTGACCGACTTGAAATTGACGCCTGGTTGGAGGAATATATCCAGCGCAACGGGCGTCGTCCTACGGCCTCACAAATGGAGGACGACGTATGTCAAAACGCAATAAACAGCCAGGGCTCCGCCTCAAAGGCGGTATCTGGCAAATTGAAAAAAGATGTAAATACGCCAAAGGAGGCTGGCTCCGGGAAAGCACGGGAACAGCTAGCCGAATGGAAGCAGAAAAAATCCTGATTCGCCGTTTGGCGGAGCTGGAACAGGAAGCAAGGCGGATAGACTCTGCTGTTTTTCTCTTTGAGGAAGCATCTATGCGCTACCTCAAAGAGATCGCAGATAAACCTTCTTCTTATGATATAGCAATGCATCTCGACCAGTTGTTTCCGTTCATCGGGCATTACCCGATTGAACAGATCCATGATGGGACTCTTAAACCCTTCATAGATCATGAAACAGCAAGAGGTAAAGCACCGAAGTCGATCAATAATGCAATTGGTATTGTAAGCGCCATATTAAACAAAGCAGCGCGGGTATGGCGTACCGAGGACGGATCTCCCTGGCTTAAGACAGCTCCGGCGAGATTAAGCAGGCTCTCAATCAAGGGGAAACAGGCAAAGCCTTATCCCCTGTCGTGGGAGGAACAGGACAGGCTGTTTCGGCTTCTCCCCCGCCATCTGGCAGATAGCGCCCTGTACGGTATTAATACCGGATGTAGGGATCAGGAAATCTGCAAGCTCCGCTGGGATTGGGAAGTGTACGTTCCGGAATTAAGTACATCTGTATTTATATTACCGGAAGCCATTACCAAAACCAGTACTGAACGGGTTGTTGTCCTGAATGCTGTTGCCAGAAGTGTTATTGAGTCAAGGCGTGGTATACACAGGGAGTTTGTCTTTACCTATAAAGGCAATCCTGTAGCAAGGCTCAATAACAGCGCATGGAAACGTGCCTGGAAGAAAGCAGGACTGCCGGTAGAGGAAGGAATCCTCAAAGGTGTGCATAACCTTCGTCACAGCTTTGGAAGGCGTCTGCGTGGTGCAGGAGTACCTTTGGAGACACGCAAAGCCCTGCTCGGCCATGCTAATGGTGACATCACAACACATTACTCAGCGGCAGAGTTAGATGAGTTACTCTCGGCGGTTGAGAAGATTGTTGATCGTGGTGTAGCGCAATCACCGACACTGACAGTTATCAAGCGGTCTAATGCAGTTGTCGGAAATGTGTCGGAAAAAGAAAAAGGGTTAACGAAGAAAGTACGCTAACCCTTTGTTTGGATGGCGCGCCCGGAGAGATTCGAACTCCCGACCAACTGGTTCGAAGCCAGCTACTCTATCCAGCTGAGCTACGGGCGCATTTCTTTGAAAATCAGTAACTAAGTCTCAAATGACCGGTTTTGGATCATCTGTTGGGCTACTCTTTGAGCTACTGGCTCACAGGCAGGCAACTAGCGAATCGTAGCACAATATCGCTGCTTTAGACACCTGGCTCACAATGGCAAAGCCATGGTGGATTTTACAGAATTTGCTTCGGCTGGCCTGTTCAAAACATTAAATGTCATGGTGGGCAACCTCGTGTTACTGCTACTCAGCACTGTCGAGCAGATCCATAATTGCTGCTTCATCAAGGATTGCAATACCTAGTTGATGGGCTTTGTCCGCTTTGGATCCAGGATCTTCACCCACCACAACATAATCGGTGCTTTTCGACACACTGCCGGTCACTTTTGCACCTAGTGATTGTAATCGATCTTTGAGTTCGTCACGCTTCATGGACAATGTACCCGTAATGACAAAGGTTTTGCCTTGTAGAGGTAGTTCTTTAGTTTGTACTTTTGTAACTTTCGGCCAGTGGACCCCCGCTTTAATCAGTTTGTGGATGACATCGCGGTTGTGTTGTTGATGGAAGAATTTCACGATGCTGTTCGCCACCACCGGACCGACGTCCGAAATTTCCTGCAAAGCTTCTTCATCCGCCTTTATCAAGGCTTCCAAGTCGCCAAAATGGCTTGCCAGAGCCTGGGCGGTGGCTTCGCCTACGTCCCGTATGCCCAACGCGTATATGAAACGGGCCAAGGTGGTGGATTTACTTTTTTCCAAGGCGTCCAGAATATTCTGCGCGGATTTGTCCGCCATGCGCTCCAGCCCCGCCAGTTGTTCTTTGCTGAGTGAATACATATCGGCGGCATCGTGGATTAAGCCTTTGTCAACCAATTGGTCGACCAGCTTGTCGCCCATGCCGTCCACATCCATGGCCCGGCGCGAGTTAAAATGTTTGATACTGTTTTTGCGTTGTGCCGCGCAATACAATCCGCCGGTGCAACGGGTTATCGCTTCGCCCTCGCGCCGTTCCACTTCCGAGCCGCACACGGGACATTGTTTGGGCATGTGGAATTTTTTGGTGTGCTCGGGTCGCAGGGAGGGAATCACCCGGTCTACTTTGGGAATCACGTCCCCGGCGCGGTAAATCACTACGGTGTCACCCACGCGCACATCCAGTCGTTCGATTTCATCTTCATTATGCAGGGTAGCGTTGGAAACCGTTACTCCGCCCACATCCACGGGCTGCAGCTTAGCAACCGGAGTCAGTGCTCCAGTGCGCCCGACACTGACTTCAATGCCTAGGACTTGGGTCATGGCTTCCTGGGCGGGGAATTTGTGGGCTATGGCCCAACGAGGCGCACGGGACACAAAGCCCAGTTTTTCCTGCAGATCGATGCGATCCACTTTGTAGACTACCCCGTCGATTTCATAGTCCAATTGTTCACGACGTTTGCTAATGCCATCAAAATAATCCAGGCAGCCTTTGATTCCTTCGACCGTCTTGATTTCAGGAGAAACCCGCAGCCCCCACTGCTTAAGGCTTTGTAAAATCTTGCTGTGCCTGCTCGGCAATTCAGCGCCTTCCACCCTGCCAACGCCGTAGCAATACATGGCTAACGGCCGCGTGGCGGTAATACTGGAATCCAGTTGCCTGAGGCTGCCAGCCGCGGCGTTTCTCGGATTGGCAAAGGTCTTTACGCCAGCGGCTTGTTGTTTTTCGTTCAAGGCCGCAAAACCGGCTTTGGGCATATAGACTTCACCGCGCACTTCCAGTAATGGCGGATACCCCTTGCCGACCAGTTTTAGAGGTACGCTTTTTATAGTACGCACGTTTTGGGTGACATCTTCACCGGTGAATCCATCGCCGCGTGTGGCCGCCTGAACCAAGTGGCCGTTTTCATACACAATGCTAATGGCCAGACCGTCGAGTTTGGGTTCGGCGGTATATTCGATGTGTTCGGCGTCTGACTCCTTGATCAATTCCGCGACGCGGCGGCCGAAATTACGCACTTCCTCTTCATCCATGGCGTTGCCCAAGGACAACATGGGAATCTGGTGCTGGACTTCGCCGAACGCTTTTAGCGGCCCGGCGCCTACGCGCTGTGTCGGCGAATCCGGTGTAATGAGTTCGGGGTATTGCTGTTCCAGCGATTGTAATTCCCGAAACAGTTTATCGAATTCCGCATCGGGAATTTCCGGGCTGTCCAATACGTAATAGAGATAATTATGGTGACTGATTTCCTCCCGCAATTGCTCGATGCGGTTTAATACATTTTTAGAAACGTTTATTTTAGTCATACGCTGCTTTTTCTTAGAAATAGTTGGTTCTCTATACTTACATACCTAACAACCGATCTTGTCTTTCAATTCTTCTTTGAATCCAAACTCACGCATATCGCCAATGCGCATGGGGTACAGGATCCCATCCAAGTGGTCACACTCGTGTTGTACCACTCTGGCGTGAAAACCATCGACTTCGCGGTGGATTTTTTCTCCATTTTCGTCAAATCCTTGATAGCGGACGCGACTATAACGCTTCACTAGTCCCCGCATCCCGGGAACGCTCAAACATCCTTCCCAGCCTTCTTCCAGTTCATCGCTCAGCGGGGTAATAATGGGATTGATGAGTATGGTTTCAGGAATCTCACCCCTATCCGGGTAGCGACTGTTGTTTTTTTCCACACCGAATATCACTACCCGCCGCAACACGCCGATTTGCGGCGCTGCAATACCCGCACCTTCTTCGGCGTGCATGGTGTCGTGCAGATCGCGGATTAAGCGTTGCAATTCTTTTGTGCTAAACTGTCTAACTTCATGGGATTTTTCCAGCAACAGAGGGTGTCCCATTCTTAATACCTTTCTGGCAGCCATTCATATCTCGCTAGTTTGAGTTTGTGGTAATTGGACCTCCCGGATGGGTAGCCGGGCATAATTCTTGAGTGCAATTCTTAATTGCAAATCTTTACGGCGATTCTTTAACAATTGTTTAAAGTATGGTTTCACAAGTCTAGAGTATAAGAGTTCTCACAAGTGCATTTGCCTTATATACTATCAGTTTTCTGTTAATCAAATATGCGAAGATTTATGGATAAAATATTTAGTAATTTCAGTACATTAGCTTTCTTTATTAAAGCCAACATCATTAGCCTGATTGTCACCACCACCGCCGTCACGCTCCCGGCTCAGGCCGCCAATACCGAAACACCTTGGTACGAAGTGGAAGTGATCATCTTTGCCAATCAGCAAAAACACGCCGCAGACACAGAAACTTGGCCCGAAAATGTCGCTACCGCTGGTTATGACCACGTATTGGACCTCGCGCTGCCCGGTTCTACGCCATTAAAACCAAATTTGCCGCCGATCAACGCCCAAGCCGCGGAGACGAATATGTCGAGCGATGACGGAGATGTATACGGCAACGGTGCTTATGTTCTGCTGGACAAGGATTTTTTTCAACTCAACAGCATCGCCAAAAAAATCGATTCATCCTCACAATACGATGTGGTATTGCATCTGGCCTGGCGCCAGCCTACGTTTGATGAAGACAAATCTCTGCCGGTTTTTGTGTTCAACGGTATGTTAAAACGGGACCCCGCGCCCGAACCTGTATCCAATTCTGGTTCTCAGGGCTATGATTTTTATGTCAACGGTCTGGAGACTGGCCCTCAATATTACTGGTTGTCGGGTACCTTGAAACTCAGTGTTTCGCGGTATTTGCATCTGGAATCTGATTTACATATGAAATTACGCACCACCCGCCAGGAAGTAATCGAAGAATCTCCCCCACCGGAGACCGGTGGATTTGGATCATTCTTTGGCATGGCCAAAGAACCGACGCCCATAATGATTGAACGGCCGGTGCTGCAAGATTACCGACTTTTCGAAACCCGCAGAATGCGCAGTAAAGAAATTCACTATTTCGATCATCCAATGATGGGTATCGTGGTTAAGGTAACCCCTTATGAGTTGGAAGTTCCAACTCCCGAACCAAAGGCGGTATCCGTAAAACCTCAATAATAATCTAGGCACAAAACGAATCACCGGACCCGCAACCTTCGGTTTTCGGGATTCCCAACAACTAAAAAAATAATTCATGAGCAAGAATCGCCAGGTTGCACCACATGTTCAGCGCTACCTTCTCGCCGGCGTATTAACCGTGATACCTATTTGGATCACTTGGCTGGTGTTCGAATTCTTTTTAAAACAATTGTCCAATCTGGGCCGTCCCTGGGTCAGAGCATTATCCAAAGTCGCTGAACAATACATCCCGGGTGCCGGCACGTGGTTACTGGCACCTTGGTTTCAGTCCGCGTTGGCTATTGTTACCACGGTGGTTTTTATCTACCTATTGGGACTGGTTGCAAGCCGGGTGGTCGGCAAACGCGCCATTTCCGCATTTGATTCCCTTATCAACCGCATCCCATTTGTCACTACCGTTTATAAATCCACCAAAATTCTCATCTCCGCCATACAGAAAAAACCCGAGAAAGTTCAGCGAGTGGTGCT
>JASFLF010000171.1:0-6987 GCA_050118235.1 Gammaproteobacteria bacterium
GTTTGAAAAGGATGGCAATGGGTGTTGAATACAGGCAGCGCCATTTCCTTAAACCGTGTAACCAAGGGTTGCTGAGTCGAACCATTGTTGCTTGATTCGACCCGCAATATCCAATGTGTGTCGCTGCGATTTTTACTTAAATCCGCCACTGGAACCGGTACACCGGACAATTGGGAAGTGACATTAAAAACACGTTTCCATGTTTCATGGCCTAATCCACTACCGGCAAAATCTTCGATAGCCGCAACCGTATTGGTGCGCAACTCCATTTCACCGTTTTTCACTTTTTTCAGTGGCGGATGAATCTCGACATACAAGACATTGTCTTTGCGTCCCACTTTAGTGGGTGCATCGATAATGGTTACCGGCACACCGCGCGGTACGCGATGGATAAGCTGTTCGACATCTTCCGGATACATGCGCAAACAACCGTGGCTCACCCTTCGGCCTATGGTCAGCGGTTTATTGGTGCCGTGTATCAAATAGCCTGGGGCGTCCAGCATTAAAGCGTGCTCCCCTAAAGGATTGTCCGGGCCGGGAGGTACCACCGCCGCTATTTCCCTGCCCTCGCGGCGGGCTTCGTCCAGCACCGACTGGGGTGCGGTCCAAATAGGATTCTCCATTTTTTCCACGACTTTAAAATGGCCCAGCGGGGTTTCCCAATTTTCCCGACCTATCCCGATAGGAAAAGTGTAAACCAAGGGGATTTGGGAATCTTCCGCCGGCGGGAAATAATACAAGCGCATTTCTGCGATATTGACCACGATGCCTTTCCAGGGCACGTTTGGCAAAACATATTGGCTGGGAATTACCAATTGAGTGCCATCACCGGGCAGCCAAGGGTCCACATTGGGATTGGCGGCAACTAACTCGTTAAAACCCACATTGTACAAGCGGGCAATATCCACAAAGGTATCCGAAGCGGACAGCACAGCGTGCTGGAACTGACCCACAACGGAGTCACCATTAGTGGGTAGTTGCAATACAGTAGCCTGAGAATTACAAACACTCGCCGCCCACACCAAAAACACTACAGCTAGGGTTTTGAGGGAATTCGTATTGCACAGGCGGATTTGATATTGTTGTCCCAATACAGGCTCCGGAAGAATGTCGTAGGTGATTTTCTTTTGTATTTAGAACCGCTTAGATACAGAAGTTCATTGCTCTGGAAAAGATTCGATAATATTTACCGCTAATTATCCCACAGACACGCGTAACTATGAAATTAATTCGGCAATTGCTAAATCCGGCCCTTTACCCTCACCCCGTCGAACGCGTGGAGCTTTTGGAGACGCATATATCCTGGGTCATACTCACTGGCGATTACGTTTACAAACTTAAAAAACCAGTTAATTTCGGCTTTTTGGATTTCAGCACATTGGAAAAACGCCAATTTTATTGTAGCGAAGAAATCCGCTTGAATAAGCGACTTGCGCCACAACTTTACCTGCACACCGTCACCATTAACGGCACGGAAGAACAACCGAAACTTGACGGTCCAGGTCCAACGATCGAATATGCCGTTAAAATGCGCCAATTCCGTCAAGAAGACCAATTTGATCGGTTATTGACCAACGATCAACTACATCGGCAAGATATTACGGAACTTGCGCTCATAATCGCCAAATTCCACCAAACTGCCCAACCTACCACGACAGACTCTGCTTTTGGCGACCCGGATCACATCCATGCGCCAGTGCGGGAGAATTTTTCCCAAATCGATGCGCTCATAGAAAGCGATGCAGACCGTGCCCAGCTCAGCGAAATCGCCAGTTGGAGTCAATACGAATTCGAGGATTTAAAAACCAACATTGCCGAGCGAAAACAACAGGGATTTGTACGGGAATGCCATGGTGATATGCATTTGCGCAATATCGCCAAGTTCCACAACGACATTGTAATTTTCGACTGTATTGAATTTAACGATAATTTGCGCTGGATTGATGTAATTAGTGAAATTGCGTTCATTGAAATGGACTTACATGACCGAGGCCGGCGGGATTTCGCCAATGTGCTGTTAAACACCTATCTGCAAAACACCGGTGATTATCCGGCGATGCGATTATTGCGTTATTATTTGGTATACCGAGCCATGGTCCGGGCCAAAGTGGATTGTATCCGCGCCCACCAAGTAGGCATTGGTATTGACGAACAGACCCAAACGCTAAAAGAATTCCGTCACTATCTGAATTTGGCGCAACAGTTCACCAAACCGGTTCCGCCTTTTTTGCTCATTACTTGCGGCTTATCAGGTTGCGGCAAAACCTATGCGACGGATCGGCTTATGGAGTATTTACCGTTTATCCGGATGCGCTCCGATGTGGAGCGCAAACGGCTCTTCGGCCTGGCACCGGACGAATCCAGCGATTCGAAGTTGAATTCAGGTATTTATACGGCGCAAGCCACGCACCACACCTATGCACATTTGGCGGACATAACCCGCACGGTATTAAGCGCGCAATGGAGCGTACTTGTAGACGCCACGTTTTTGCAACATGAGCAACGGCAGCTGTTTCAAAACACCGCTAAGGAACTGCACGTGGCATTTTTGATTTTACATTTCACTGCACCACAAGAAGTATTGACGCGGCGAGTGATGCGAAGGCAACAAGAAAACAGTGACGCCTCGGAAGCAGGCCGCCAGGTACTCGAAGCACAAATCCCTCATCAACAACCACCATCATCTGCCGAACAACCATATACACTGGAGATAGACTCCAGTGGCACTGTTGACTACTCAGCACTGGCGCAACGCATTCAAGAGCGTTTAAGCCACGGAAACATCCGCTGACAAATACACATCTTGAATGGCGTTTAACAGTTTCACGCCCTCTTGCATGGGTTTTTGAAATGCCTTACGCCCGGATATCAATCCCATGCCGCCGGCGCGTTTATTGATCACCGCCGTGCGCACAGCTTGATGCAAATCATCCGTGCCCGAGGCACCGCCGGAATTGATCATCCCCACCCGCCCCATATAGCAGTTCGCCACTTGATAACGCACTAAGTCAATAGGATTATCAGAAGTCAACTCCTCGTATACTTTAGGATGGGTTTTACCAAAATTAATCGCGGTATATCCACCGTTGTTTTGCGCTTGTTTTTGTTTAATGATATCCGCTTCGATGGTAGCCGCCAGATGGTTAGCTTGACCGGTTAAGTCCGCTGCGGTGTGGTAGTCCACACCTTCGTGTTTGAACGCTGAATTTCGCAAATATGCCCACAGCACGGTCACCAAACCCATGTCATGCGCATAGGAAAACGCCTCGCTCACTTCCTGAATTTGCCGGCGTGATTGTTCTGATCCATAATACACCGTCGCGCCCACCGCTACCGCGCCCAGATTGAACGCTTGCTCTACACTGGCAAACAGCGTTTGGTCGTATTGGGTTGGGTAGGTCAGCAACTCATTATGATTGAGCTTCACAATAAAGGGGATCTTATGTGCGTATTTTCTCCCGATCGCTCCCAATACGCCAACCGTGGAAGCAACACCATTGCAACCGCCTTCGATGGCAAGCTTGACAATATTTTCCGGATCGAAATATATGGGATTGGGAGCAAACGACGCTCCGCCTGAATGTTCCACCCCCTGATCCACTGGCAGCAAAGACAAATACCCTGTACCCGCGAGGCGGCCGTGATTAAACAACGCCTGCATATTACGTAGCACCCCCACTTTACGGTCGCTGGCCATCAAGATACGATCGACATAGTCAGGGCCGGGGGCGTGGATGGATTCCTTGGGAATACATTTGCATTGATGGGATAACAATTCGTCCGCTTCGTCACCTAAAATTTCCACAACATTTGCCATGATGGATCTCCTTATAAAGTTGTGCTGGGACCAGAAATTTCACAACCTCTGAATAAGTCATGATCAAAGGTTTCGTAATTGCTGACTCTAATAATTGAGCCTGGGAAAACGTAACAAATCCACTTGCTCACCTAATCGCGGTACGTGGGCGCGAACATTACATTGGGATTGTATTTGCCGTGCTAATTCACTAATCGCTTCCGGTTCGCCGTGTATTAAAAACAACGCGGGATTACTATTAAAATTTTTGTACCAACGCAGCAAATCTTGTTGATCGCCATGCGCCGACAAACCACCGACAGTATGAACCTGGGCAGCCACTTGTATGGTCTCACCCCACAGCCGAATATGATGAGCCCCGTTGACTAATTGCCGGCCTAAAGTACCCTGCGCTTGATAACCCACGATCACCACATGACAATTGGCCCGCCACACATTGTGCTTTAAGTGGTGGCGTATTCGGCCTCCGTTACACATACCGCTGCCGGCGATAATAATCGCACCGGAGTGAAACAGGTTGAGCTTCATGGACTGATTCGGTGTTCGAGTAAAAGACAGATTGGGCAACAACGCTTTGCGGTTGTTTTTCTCCCACAACTTGTCAGCCTCAACGTCGTACAGCTCTTTATGCCGCAAATACACTTCCGTGGCCTCGATGGCCATGGGGCTATCGAGGAAAATCTGCCATCGTTCCAGCCGCCATTGCCGGTAATACTTGGCAAATAAATAGAGCAATTCCTGACTGCGGCCAACGGCGAATGATGGAATTAAGATATTGCCTTGGCTTTCGTGCGCCGCAGCAATAATTTCGCTCAGCTCGCGCAAGGTTTCCTCAAAGCTGCGGTGCTCGCGATCACCATATGTGCTTTCCATCAATACAATGTCGGCCTCATCCATTAATGCGGGATCACGCAATATAGGTGCGCCCCATTTCCCCAAATCACCGCTGAATACCAGCCGTCTTTCCTCGCCGCCTTGTGTAAGTTTCAACTCGACAATGGATGAGCCGAGGATGTGGCCTGCATCGTGAAATCGCACATTGACACCCGGTAGAATTTTTTTCCATTCGCCATACGGTAGTCCTTTAAAATGACGCTGGGCAATTTTCGCATCGTCCATGGTATACAAGGGTTCTATCGGCGCCAATCCTTTGCGTTGACGCTTTTTATTTTCCCATTCGGCATTTTTTTCGTTGAGGTAGGCTGCATCTTTCAACATGATACGGCACAAATCCCGGCTGGCATATTGAGTATAAATGGGCCCCGTGAATCCGGATTTAACCAACAAGGGAATCCGGCCGGAATGGTCAATATGTGAATGACTGAGGACGACCGCGTCAATGCGCGCCGGATCGAAGGGGAACGGTTCGGCGTTTCTGGCCTCGTCTTTTGGGCTGCCCTGGATCAAGCCGCAATCCAACAAAAGCTTGACACCCGCGATCTGCAGCAAATAACACGACCCGGTAACCTCGCCTGCGGCCCCATAAAATGTGAGATTCATATGACTTAATTGGGTTTTATTGCTATAAATTATATTGTCAGCAGAAAACTGATTAATGCGCGATTAACATACCTTTATGTGGTGGTTACTTTCATTGACTAGGATCAAACCAAACCGGAAACGAGATAGGAATAATAACAATCACATAAAAAACACTTAGTCCGATACACACACAACGCTTTGACTGTTTTTACATAATTCACAACAACCCTCGAACTGGACAGGAGATCACCATGAGTGTAGGAGAGTTTTGCAACCGCGAAGTGGTTATTGCGGACAAAGCCACATCATTGATCGAAATAGCCAAGTTAATGCGTCAACACCATGTAGGCTGCGTCATCATCAGCGAATCACAAGCGGGAAACAATATCCCGGTAGGCATTATCACTGACCGTGATATAGTGTTGGAAATTGTCGCCCCTCAGTTGGATTTTGAAGCGGTAGCGGTAGGTGATGTAATGAGTATCGACTTGTTGCTGGCCAGAGAAGTTGATGGACTATGGGAAACTCTAAAACGCATGCGCAGCCGCGGCGTACGCCGGGTTCCTGTGGTGAACGACGAAAAAATATTGGTGGGTATTTTAACAGTAGACGACATCCTGGAAATATTGGCAAACGAATTTAGTGAGTTAGTGACACTCATGAATAAAGAACGTCGCAAAGAAGAATCGGCTAGAACCCAACCATGACAGATATTGCGGTAAACCTTGTATACCGTATCCATTCAATAAGAGCAGATAAGGAGTATTCAATGGCGATAACGTGGGTAGTAGTTGCAGAAAGCAGCCGGGCAAGAATTTTCTCCCTGGAAAAAGTCAAAGGACCTATGGACGAGATTCTAACGCTGGATCACCCCGATAGTCGCGCCCACGAACAAGAACTCACCAGTGACTTACCCGGTCACGCTTTCGACAGCGGTGGTCAGGGCCGCCACGCCTTAAACTCATCGGTTGAGCCTAAACAACAGGAAACCATCGCCTTCGCCAAACAAATCGCGGAACACTTAAATGCGCATCGCAAAGCCGGTGACTATGACAAATTGGTGATTTTTGCCGCCCCAGCATTCTTGGGTTTGTTGAGAGAACGTCTGAATGACCAGACCAATAAGCTGGTCGTCCATGAAAGCAATAAAAATCTGGTTCAGCTTGACGTGGATAAGATTCGAGACCATCTCCCGTTTCCACTACCAAAGTTAACAACCTAATTTTAGGAGATCGCGATGGGCAAACCTACCGATGATGAGTTAAAACAAGCATTAGAAGAAGTCTCGCGCATGCGCGAACAAGGCGACGATCCCCGCTTTGTGGCCAAGTCGTTGCTCAATATCTACTATCGTTTTAAACTTCTGGAAAAAGTCTTACAGGCCGTCGAACGTTATTTGCATTCCGGCCAGGCGGTACACGAACACACAATATTGGTGAGGGCCATTAATGAATACCACGCCAAAGAAAAACGATCCGCAGGAGAAGACGACGACACCATTTAAGGACCTCGTACCTCGTCGCTACTATAGTTGATTTAGCAAATCCTATAATCGTTCGCTATTGCGCCAAATTACTATATGCCTTGAGCCGCGACACTTTAAGGCGCAACGAATCAATAATCCCAATCCTAAGTAATGAAAACGATAATTTCCGTTTATGGTACGTTTAGTCAATACAAATACTTGA
>JASFLF010000172.1:0-6984 GCA_050118235.1 Gammaproteobacteria bacterium
GTGATATTGAAGGAGCGAATTTTGACCTTGGCATAGGAGAGCCAAGTGGTATTGGCGGTGAAATTGTTAATGACATCGACTTGTATTTGCTGAACAGCAACGGTGATACGGTCGGCACCGCTACTGGTACCGCCGAGCACCCTGAAATAAAAACCGTAATTGCATCCGCCACGGATCAATATTTCTTACATGTCCAAGCCATTACCGGCGCCTCGGATTATTTGCTAGCGGCCGGTGTGCCTGTATGCCAGGCCTCGGCAACCGCTATGGCGAACAATAGTGATCTGAATATTGCCGCTGATTTTGTGCCCGGGGAAGTCATTGTCAAATTCAAAAATACCCAAACCATAGCAGCCGCTAGCGTTTCCTCCAATTCCCGGGCCGCATCTGTGGGTCTGTCGGTCAAAGCCGGCGCGCCGGGCCGCAACATGTTAATGAGTCTGGGCGGCGGTGCGCAACGTCAACAAGCGTTGGCCACCCTTAATGCCCGTGCCGTACTGAGTTTTTCCGACGACAAAACCCAGCTTAAGTACGAAACCCTGGAAGCGGTCAAAGCATTACGGGCGCGGGACGATGTGGAAGACGCCAGGCCCAACTACATTCGCCGCCCGGC
Source organism: Gammaproteobacteria bacterium (assembly GCA_050118235.1). Lineage (GTDB taxonomy): Bacteria > Pseudomonadota > Gammaproteobacteria > SZUA-152 > SZUA-152 > JAJDNG01. The sequence continues at coordinate 614 of JASFLF010000172.1, forward strand.
TTTAGTGCCCAATGATGTAAACTATAATCTGCAATGGAATCTGCCCCTCATCAACCTTCCCAACGCCTGGAATTTTACCACCGGCCGGTCCGATGTAATCGTGGCAGTCATCGATTCCGGTATCCTGCCCGATCACCCCGACATCAACGCCGACCGGTTAGTGGCCGGTTACGATTTTATCCGCGATTTGGGCAACGCGGCCGATGGCGACGGTATGGACGACGATCCTACCGATCCCGGTAAATCCGGCGAGTATCACGGCACTCATGTAACAGGCATCATTGCGGCGGAAACCAATAACGACACAGGCATGGCCGGAATCGCCTGGAACGTAAGAGTCATGCCGTTGCGGGTATTGGGTGCCGATGGCGGCACGGACTATGACATTGAGCAAGCCGTGTTATACGCCGCGGGATTGCCCAACGACGCTGAAACCACCGCACAAACCGCCGCCCGGGTGGCCGCCGGTTACGTGGCCGATATTATCAACCTGAGCCTGGGCGGGCCTACCGGAACCACTGTGGCGCCGGAGGCGTATCGGCAAGCACGGGAGCAAGGCGTGATTATAGTGGCCGCGGCCGGCAACGAGGGTTCGTGCGGCTTGAGTTATCCCGCGTCGTTGGAGGGAGTGGTGTCGGTCAGCGCCGTGGATGTCAACAAAGTCGTCACCGATTACTCCAACATAGGCATGACTGTGGACGTGGCGGCGCCCGGCGGCACATTCAGTAACGGCATATACAGCGCCTGGGCGGAAAACCACGCGGGCACGCTGGACTATACCTACCACTATTCGCAAGGCACCTCCATGGCGGCACCTCATGTGGCCGGGGTGGCCGCCTTGATGAAATCCTACGCCTTGGACAACGGGCGTGATTTGACGCCGCAGTTTTTTGATGCCTTGTTGGCCACCGGCGAATTGACCGAAGACCTGGGTGAGCCCGGACGTGATTACGCTTACGGCTATGGATTGATTGACGCCAGTCTGGCGGTGCAGGCGGCGACCATGGATGTCCAGGAGTTGGACCCCTTGCTGACAGCAGTGCCCCTATCCTTACATTTTAAAACCGATGTCAACAAATTACAGCTTAACCTCACTAACGGTGGCGGGGGGGCATTGACGGTGTCACCACCGGGCAATTTACCGCCATGGTTGACCATCAGTGAAACAAGCGTTGATGTTGACACTGGCTTGGGTGCTTATACGGCGCAAATAGACCGGGATTTATTGCCCTCGCAACCCTCGGTGGGAGCCATCGTATCGTTTGCCTACGAGGCGACAAACGCCCAAAACATCGTTACCACTGGGACCCTGGATCTACCTGTTATCGTTTATAGCCAGAGATTCGTTGCTAACGCGGGTTATCACTACGTACAGCTATTCGCGGCGGATTCGTTCGATCCGGCGCAAGGGCAAGTGTTGAGAGAGATCGGTGTGGCGGCGGCTGACGGCCAATATCGATACCGTATTAACCGGGTACCGCCGGGGCGTTATGTGATAATTGCAGGTTCCGATTTGAATGGCAACGATTCAATCATCGACGCGCCGGATGCCAAAGGTGACTATCCCTATTTAGGCCGCCCGGTTGAGATCAATGTGGGGGGCAGCCATATTCAGGGTTTGGATTTTACCAGTGGTTACAATTTGTATTACGGCAGCCGTACGCAAGGGCAGAATAATTAGCCCCCCGGCAGTGAGTTAACCGATGAGAGCGTGGTAAACATGAAGATGATATATATATTATGGTTTTGTGTAGTTTTTACTTCAGCTTTTCATTTATCCACAGCCACAGCACTGGGAAAAAAACCGCCTATGGAAGAGGAAGATTCGGCATCCGCAAAGACCTCCATAAAGACAATCGCAAACACGACCGCAAACGCATCACCGATTACCGTTGAGGTGTTATATAGGGACCAACAATGCAATGTATTGCAAGCACAAACGCGCTGGCTTGATTCGCCGCAAGCTTATCAAGCCTTGTTCGAGGAATTGCGCAAGACGTATGTGGGTGGTAGCGGGCAACAGCCGCCGCCGGTGGATTTTACGCAAAATGGCGTGTTATTGGTTGCCATGGGGCAAAAAAATACTGGCGGTTACGCGGTAGATCTAGCGGCCAGCGATGCGGAAATCAGCGAAAGCATATTGAAATTATCAGTAAATTGGCACGAACCCAAGAAAGGTATGATGGTCACCCAAGCGCTCACCAGTCCCTGTCTGCTGCTCAAAGTTCCCAAGGCCCGGTTTGAGCGCATCGAAGTCAAAGATCAAAGTGGTGCGACCCGATTGAGCGGCACACGACAATAGCGCTAAAAATATTGCGCCCAATCATACTCAGTATCACCAATCACCAGGAAATACGGATTCAATAGCGAGCGTTTGGTGTTGTAACGCATAGGCTGCATTTCCAGATCCAGGATTTTGCCGCCGGCCTCCTCCACAATGCATTGTGCGGCGGCGGTGTCCCACTCGGAGGTGGGGCCCAATCGCGGGTAGATATCGGCTTTACCCTCTGCCACCAGACAGGATTTCAATGAGCTGCCCATGCTGACAATATCGTATTTCCCGATTTTATTCAGAAACTCATTCAGCGAATCGCCGCGATGCGAGCGGCTACCGGCGACAATGGTCATATTGCGGGGCTTGTCGCGCGTGTGGATGGCAACGGCCTCTTGGTCGCGAAGTTGTTTAAATGCGCCAAAAGTTTTGGCCGCGAAATAGCAATCACCGCTCACCGGCACATAAATCACGCCGAGAATAGGCTTGTGCTCGTGGATGAGCGCGATATTGACGGTGAATTCACCGTTTTTCTTGATGAACTCGCGGGTCCCGTCCAACGGATCCACCAGCCAATAAGTGGTCCATTGCGAGCGTTCGCTAAAGCCAATATGTGAGGATTCTTCCGACAGAATAGGGTAGTCACAATCCAAACCATGCAATCCGTTCACAATGGTTTTGTGGGCTGCCATATCCGCTTCGGTCAATGGGGTGTTGTCGTGTTTATGAGAGACGTCGAAGTCGGTGGCATACACATCTAAAATTTTTTTCCCTGCGTCGCGCGCGATATCGATAACGGCATCCAGCCACTGGTCGGGATTGATTTTCATGAGGGCCTATGTGAGTCTGGGTTCGTGGGATTGTAAATAATTATATTAATAAAATTATAATAGCCGCGGCAATGATCAGCGTTGCAAAAACTGGTACCTTACCATAAACAAAGCGGCAATGCTGCGCGCTTCAGTGCATTCTTCATGGTTCAATAGCCGATCTAACTCGTGTAATTTCCACGGTACTACCTCAATGGGTTCGGGTTCATCGCCTGGCAGGCGGTTCTCATACAGGTCTTGTGCAAGGACCACATGGGTGACGTGATTTAAATAACCCGGGGATACGGTAAAACTCTTTAGTTGCTGCAAGTCACGAGCCCCATAACCCACTTCTTCCATTAATTCCCGGTTAGCAGCCTGCAATAAACTCTCGCCGCTGTCCACGGCGCCTTTGGGCAGCGCCAGTTCATAACGCTGCACACCGGCGGCGTATTCCCGGATCAGTAACACCGTATCCTCATCCAATAGCGGCACGATTAACACCGCGCCCCGTGGCGAGCCCAATAAGCGCTCATATTCCACTTGCTTGCCATTGGCAAAACGCAGCCGCATTTGTTCGATGCAAAATACTTTGGTCTTGGCGATAATTTTGCAATTTACTATTTCAGGTATGATTTTAGTCATGATGATGTCGGGTAGTTGTGGTCGGACGATATGTTGTTATATGTAGTATTTGACCCACAGGGGGCCCGAAAAGCCTATATTTTCAGTGAATCTGGTGCCCAGGTAAACAAAAACTAAAAAAATACTGTAAAAACAGGTAAAAATAGCGAAAAAAGTATTTCACTTATAATGTTTTTGAGCTATTTTATACAAGCACGTTTAACTATTACCTTAACTAGGAGGATAATAAATGGCAGCAAAGAAAAAAGCTGCAAAGAAAGCAGCAGCAGCACCAGCAAAAAAAGCAGTAAAAGCAATCAAAGATCCGTACACTAAATCTCAATTGATTGCTTCTATTGCAGAAGAAACCGAGTTGACCAAAAAACAAGTCACATCAGTGTTTGACTGCCTCACCGGTATTATCGAAGGCCACATCAAACGCAATGCGGCGGGTCAATTCACTTTACCGGGTTTGTTGAAAATGAAAGTTGTACGCAAACCCGCTACTAAAGCACGAAAAGGTATCAATCCTTTCACTGGCGAAGAGACTGTATTTAAAGCTAAGCCAGCACGTAATGTTGTGAAAATCCTGCCACTAAAAGCCAGCAAAGAAATGGCGAAATAACCGTTGGATTGACATTATGTTGATGAAAAGGGGGGCATGCGCCCCCTTTTTTTACGCATCTTATCTTCACTGCGTCAAGCCGGCGCCAAATCCTTCAATGGCCAGCGTGCCCGGGCGTTAATCACTGGCGGCTCGGTTTGGCCGGCGGCCAAGCGCAAATAACCCGCATACGCAATCATGGCGCCGTTGTCAGTACAAAACTCGTGGCGGGGATAAAACACGTCGCCATTTATGGAGTGCATCAACCGGCCAAGCTTTTCCCGCAAGCGACGATTGGCACTGACACCCCCGGCAACCACCAACCGGTTTAGTTGTGTTTGTTGTAAGGCGCGGCGGCATTTGATCACAAAAGTATCGGCGACGGCTTCCTGAAATGCGTAGGCGATATCCGCTTTGGTCTGCTCATTGCCGCCGTTTTCCTGTAAGGTGTTTAAAGCATAGGTCTTCAGGCCGCTGAAACTAAAATCTAGTCCCGGTTTCTGTGTCATCGGCCGGGGGAAGGTAAAGCGTTGAGGGTTACCGGTTTCGGCCAGTTTGGCCAAGGCAGGTCCACCCGGGTAACCCAAGCCCAATAATTTAGCCGTTTTATCAAACGCCTCACCCACGGCATCGTCGACGCTTTCACCTAATAATCGGTAACGTCCCACACCTTGTACTTCGATCAACAAAGTGTGCCCGCCGGAAACCAGCAACGCCACAAACGGAAACGGTGGGGGATTGGCCTCCAGTAAAGGGGATAACAAATGCCCTTCCATATGATGGACGGCAATCGCCGGCACTTGCCACGTCCACGCCAGGCTGCGGCCCACGGCGGCACCCACTAACAGCGCGCCGATGAGTCCGGGGCCGGCTGTATAAGCAACACCGTCGATTTCAGATTTTCCCGTATCGGCCGATGCAAGTACTTGCTGTATGAGTGGCAGGGTTTTGCGCACATGGTCGCGAGAGGCCAGTTCGGGAACCACCCCCCCGTATTCCATGTGGATATCCACCTGGCTGTGTAAAGCATGGGCCATCAAGCCTAGTTCAGAGTCAAACACGGCCACGCCGGTTTCGTCGCATGAGGTTTCTATGCCTAATATGCGCATGTCGGGAAGTATTTTCCGGAAAAATGTGGAGTTATTTTTGCAATCTGCATTGGTTGCTACTACAATATGGCGCTCTCGAATTCCGGCTCATTGCCGGTGAGCCGTGAGTGTACCATTTCAACCCAGTGAACAACATTTTTGCACAACTTTAATTCGAACAATTTTAATTGAACAAATAGGATAGCGAGGAAAACAATCCATATGCCAAACGTGAAAGTCAGAGAAGGCGAACCTTTTGATATCGCCTTGCGTCGTTTCAAGCGCTCTTGCGAAAAAGCCGGAGTATTAACTGAAGTGCGCCGCCGTGAGTTTTATGAAAAACCCACTCAAGTGCGTAAGCGCAAATTGGCCGCCGCAGTGAAACGCCAGCTGAAAAAAGTATCACGTGAGATCAACAGAAGACAGCGTTTGTATTGAATCGCTTTCCCACGGCAGTCCTTCCACGCTTGCTTCGTAACGACTTTTTATTTCGGTAATAGACTCGATAATGGCTGATAGCGATCTAAAAACCACCATCAACGAAGATATGAAAACCGCCATGCGCGCCAAAGACAAAGAGCGTCTTGGAGTGATCCGGTTGATTCTGGCGGCCATCAAACAGCAAGAAGTGGACACCCGCACCGCTATGGATGATACCGCCGTACTGGCGGTGTTGGACAAAATGCTTAAACAGCGCCGCGACTCCATCAGTCAATACGAAGCGGCGGGCCGCGATGATTTAGCGCAAAAAGAACAATTCGAAGTGGAAGTAATTCAGCACTACATGCCTGAAGCGCTCAGCGAGGCCGAATTGGAGCAGCTAATTAAAGAGGCCATCGCCGCCAGTGGCGCCCAATCCATGAAAGACATGGGCAAAATAATGAACGAGTTACGCCCTAAAGTGCAGGGGCGCGCCGACATGGGGCAGGTCAGCCAAAAAGTCAAAGCCTTACTAGGCTAACCCATCCACCACT
>JASFLF010000173.1:0-6953 GCA_050118235.1 Gammaproteobacteria bacterium
TTTTTCGTAAAACTGCACTTGGCGTTTTAACACGTCTCTGTCCACCGGCGACATTACTTCTTCGACCATGGTATTCAATTTCACCGGCTTGGTATCCATTTCGGTTTTTTTCCATGGCACGATATACAAGACTTTAGGCAATTCACTGGCGCCTTGCACCTTGGTTTCGTCCAGTTCGATTCTGGTTTCCGCTAGCGCCGACGCTGTGTAAACGGATATCAGCATTATTCCAAAAATAAAATACGCTTTCATGTTATCGATACCTTTTGCGCTCTTTGACGTATTTAAGGAGCCTCTGAATAAGTCCATGATCGGAATTCAGCTCCCTGAGACAGCCAACTACTTCGTTGCAAAACTTGGAAATATTCCCGATATTCCCTGCGTTTTGCGCCTCGTATTTGATTGGCTCAGGAACCTGTCTGCTCGATGAGGACGTATTCAGAGGCTCCTTAATAATTCTCGATTTATCTCCGGGGATGACAATGGCTTTTTTACCTAATTAATCACTTGCGACAATAGTTCACTGCGTTCATTTTTTGCGTAACGTATGGGCTGCAGCTTTTTCAAGGCGTTGAAACTCTTTTGCACCCATTCGTCGTAGACGCCTTCAGAAGCCCGGTTGGCGTTGGTCTCGTGAATAGCGATGGATTTCTCTTCGAATGGGTACGCTTGTTCTTCCAGCAACAAGTCGTATTGTTCCAATTCATCTGGCGCCAAGCCCTTGGGTCGCTCCGAATTAAACAAACCCTTGCTGAAATCCCGATATATTTCCGCGATGCGATAGGTGGACGCCGTGGTAACTTCAGCAACGCCGTAGTTGGCCGCTTGCGTATAGACTTCTATACTTTTCTCCATGAGTTCTTTTTTCTTTTTCAAGTTGGGCTTCAGCGGTAAGACCAGTTTAACTTTTTGGTATTCTTGATAAACCGGCTCGGCCAATTCCAATGATGCTTTCGCCGCCAAATACTGGGTGCGTTCCGTCGACGGTCCCGCTGCGTCGGCCTTGATGATCTCATTTAACCACTGATGGCGTAAATCGATTTGTTTCTGTTCTTGGTAATAATCAGCAATGCGGATTCTTGCTTCCACGGCTTGTTCCACGGGCTGCGGGTATAGCTGAACGTATTGTTGATAGACTTCGATGGCGCTTTTCTTCTGATCGGCTTTTTCATACAACTCGGCGGTTTGCCACACCAGGGCGCGTTTTTTCTCCGGGTCGGTTTCGCGATTGTATATTTCCACATAAGTGGCCGCGGCATTTGTGAGCTTGCCGGTCTTTTCGTACCCCAAAGCCAGGGTTTCCACGGCATTTTTGCTGAACTTGTGATCGGGATACAGTTGGATAAATCGATTCAACACCGGAATGGCTTTGTCCCAGAGCTGCGCTTGGGCCAGGACCACGGCCGCGTCGTATTCGGCGGTGACACGAATGGTCGAGGTGGGCGCCAGACTGGCGATGCGCAGAAAGTGATCGGCTGCGGCCTCGATGTTTCCCGCCTCTTTCTCCGCCTCGCCTTGCTTATAGATGGCGGCCGCTAAACGTTCGATGTGGGCGGTTCTGTCAGGATCATTGTTCGGATCGGCCGATCGCAGACGTTGGATAGTCGCCTCCTCCGCCTCTTTATAGTGGCCCAATTCAAACTCTGCGTCGGCGACAATGGCCCAGGCGTTAATTTGCATTTTGGCCAGATTCGGATCCTGTAATTGCGTTAAGCGGCGGGCCACGGTGGCGGCGTCTTGATATTGTTTTAAGTCGACAAATTCCTCGGCCACTTTGAGCAATACCGGCGGCACCCTGGAGTCGTCGGGAAAATTATCCGCAAAACTCAAGGAACTGGTAATGGCTTCGTGGCGTTTGTCGAGCAACGCCTCATCTTTAAGAGAGGCCAGTTGCCGTTGATGCGCTAATATCGCAGCATATCCCGCCTCTGCGCTTTTTTCATGTTGTGGATAGTTATACGCGGTGTTTTCATACTCAGTGGCCGCACTTGCATAATCACCGCTTTCCAGCAACACCTCAGCCAGCAGGAAATTCATACTGGCGGAATCGGCTTCTTTGGGAAACGAACGCACATACTCTGTGTACCAATAAGCGGCGGTTTGATAGTCTTGGACCTTTTTGGACTTCTGCCCAATGGCGTGGTAGTGCGCCGCCAGGTCTTTTATGTTGCTTTTTAGATCCGGCGTCAATTTGGTCAATAATTCCTGGGGTTGATTTTCCCAATAGCTCTTGCCGACTCCAAAGCGCGTGACAAACTCGGCCTTGGCTTGAGTCAACAATGTTGGAAAACCACCTTTGGCATAAATCGTTATCACTTTGAGATAAAAATCAGGCGAATATCCGGAATTGGGATAGCGATCCACATACGCCAAATAAGTTTTCGCGGCGTCTTCATTTCGGTCCTGATTCAAATACAGCTGCGCCAAGTGTTCATAGATTAAGTTCTCATAGGGACGCTGGCCGTGGGTTTTGGAAAACTCAGCAATGGATTGCGCACCGCTGCCATAGGAGTGCGTTAAACTGATGACCCGGAAAGTATCGTCCAACAGCTCTTTTTCACTGCGGGAAAAGTCTTCGTAGCGCTTGTTGTCTGCAAAATGGTAATCCAATAGATCATAAAAAGACTTCAACGCCATATCAAAATTGTTGGATTTGAACAACGACCAACCGTGTTTATACAAAGCCCGTTCGTAATACTCCGATTTGCGGTTGTTTAATACCACACGGTAAGCCGCCACGGCTTTGCTGTAAGATTTTTGTGAAAACAGTATTTCTCCGCGGCGAAATTGCGCTTCTTCAACTTTCTTGCTATCCGGAAACTCCTTGACCAGTTGCGTCAATACCACTAGTGCTTTTTCCATTTCACCCGCCAAATCATAGGCTCTGGCCAGTTGGTACAAGATGCGCTCATTGTCTTTACTGTCGGGATACCGTTTTAACAACGCCTCATATTGTTTGGCCACTTGCATATAGTCACCCGCGGTATCGAAATCCAGATCTGCGCCAGGTGCCTCAACCACCGCTCCCGAGCCGGATGGAATAGGTGCGGGTATGGCGGGCGCGCCCTTTGCTTGGCTTTGAGGTTGTGCTTGACTTTGAGGTTGTGATTGGTTTTGTAATTGCGCTTGTGTTTTGGGTGGTTGCGGTGGCGTTGCTTGTGCGGTTTGCGACTCTTGCTGCGCCACAGCAGGCTGGCGACTTACGCTGGTTTGCGGTTCAAATGCTTCTAGTTTTTTTTCTACGGCGCGTTCGGTTTCCGTTTGTTGATTTTCCAATTGCAGATCGGTGAGGCGTTCCAACGCCCTTGCTTTTAATTGTTGATTGTTGGTGGATTCCAAAACCTCTTTGTAACTCTTGCGGGCGTCATCGGCTGTGGCTTGGGGCAAACTTTGTTGTTCGACGACTATGACCCGGCTTTCCAGTGATTCCAAGGTTTGATCATTATTACCGGTACTGCCACACCCCGCACTCAACAGCAACAATACACTAATGCCCACATAGGGTTTGCGCAGACCTAAGTGTACAAACTTTGACAATCCCGCCATGTTTAATTAACTCCCCCCTGGCTTGCCCCTAAGTCCAGTAAATGCGCTTTGGCGAATTTGGCTTGATCCAAGTAACTGGTTAGTCTTTGCTGCAAGACTTGCAGTTCGCTCAGTACTTGCTGTTCCATGAGTTGTTTTTGTTCATCAATGGTTTCTTGGACGCGGCGTTGCAACGACTGGATTTTCTTCGAATAACCGGCAATTTTCTGTCCATAGCCTTCAAAACTGCGGGGCGCGCTCAACTTGGCGCGATGCAGGACTTGTTGCTGCCGAGTAGCCAGTTCCAGCGCCTTATCCAATTCCCTGATGGCTTTTTTTATCCGCCACAGTCGAGGCGCGATGGTGGTGCCGATTTCCCACTCCAATAATCCGCTGTATAAGCGATATTTCTCCAAGGTTTCCCGGTAAAGCTTCGAGTCCATATCGTGACGGTGACGGCGCAATATGTCTTGAATTTTTTCCAGGCGCTCAATTTGTTTTTGTTCTTTACCGGTTGCCAAGGCTTTTAAATCACCTTCACGCTCAATGCGGCGGTATTCTTCCATGTAGAAGTTGCGCTCGTCTTTCAATAAGGCCATGCGATGGTCGCCTTGTTCCGGGGCCAGTTTCGGCAAGCGTTCTTCATAAGTCTCTTTGCGTAGATCCAAAATGTATTGGAAGGTATCCATGTTACCGGCTTGCTTGTTGAGCGAATTCTTCAGATAAATCAGATGCCGCAAGCTATCGATGGATTGTTGAAAACTGTGGCCGGATACCAAGGTATATACAAATCGGGCTTCGATTTCCGGCGGCAAGTCTTCCAGACCCCAGGTGATCTTGCGCTCCTGAGTGGATATATTGCTCAGTAATTGCTCCCAGAGCTTACCTTTTTTCACGGTTTCGATGGCCAGGTTAAGACGGTTGAGATCGTCTGAAAACGAGTTGATGGCGGTTTCATAGGCTTGCATAGACTGCTGATAAGCTTGCAGGCGCTCGTAAGCATAAGGGACCGCCAGTAAAGATTCGTACACCGCCGGATCCGATAGCGTCCGAGTGGATAACTCCAACCAAGGCGCCAGTGCGCGGCGATAGTCTTGCTGGAACGCGTCGGACCAGCCTAAACCCAGCAAGGCTTTATTGGAGAACGGGCCGGAGACCCGAACTCTCTGAAAATAAGCTTTGGCGCGGGGGAAATCGTCGTTGGCCAATAACACATATCCCAGGGCTATATTGGCTTTGTCACGCAACGCTTTTAATTCCTCGTCATCGGATCGGGACAAACCCACCGCGTCCAAATATTCGGTGCCTTCAATTTGCCGGTCACTTCTGAACAAAGCCACGCCCAGGTTGTAGTTGACATATTGAGCAAACTGATCGTTGCGGGGAAACTTCAACAACATATCCGCCGCTTGCTGGTACTCGCCGCGTGCCATCAACACGTTGGCCATTTGCAGTTGCGTGGCCCCCATGAGTTCCTTGGGGATGTCATCCTGTATTTCTTCTATGGCGCGAATGGCATCTTCATACAAGCCTTTTTGATAGCGGACTTTCGCCAGTTGCAACCAAGCACGGTCCCTAAGCTGGGGAGAGGCGCCTTCTTCTATCAGGCGTTTAAAAACGGCTTCGGCTTGATAGTGCATGCCGTACGATAAATACAAGCTGCCCAGCCAAATATCCACATCTTCCTGGTGATTCGGTACCCGGCCCAGGTCTCTGGCGACGATAAGCTTGATAATGGCATCGAAGGTATTGCCGCTGTAATAATCGTACAGCGCATCGCCGAAAAAAGGATCTTTAACGACGATTTCTTTTTTGTCGAAAAAATCCGCCTCTTTGGCTAATAGTGGCCCACAGCAAAACACTAGCAAGCAAATTGCCGTTAACCGCATGGAATAAAAACGAAAAGATTGTTTCCCCTTCATGATAATGCAAACTTAAAACTGGTTTATAACGTTACTCCCATTCCCGCACCACGAACTCCGGCTGTAGCTTCTGAGATTTGTCGGTGATTTTCAATTCGATATACTTGGTGCTGGAACCTTTTTCGAAGACAAACGACGTGCCCCGCTTGTACTCCCGGCCGTTGGGGCCGGGCCCGCGGAAAATGGCCACCAATTCCCGCTTGCCTTTTTTGACGTTGCCTATCCACAATTTCTGCACCCCGCCGCGGGACAAGGCTTCCACTTCCTGTTGAGTATACAAATAATTCTGCACAACTTTGTCGTCCATCTTCAGTTCAACGGAATCCAGGCGGAAGAAATTCCCCACATCGGTGGATAAAAATACCGCCACTTGGGTACTGGTGGGAAACAACAATTCCTCCTCCAGGATAAACAAATCACGGTTCAACTGCATCACTTCCTTTTTCAATCCCTGCACCTTGTCGTCCAAGGTCTTGGCCTGGTCATCGGCCGAATAGCTGTAGCCGAAACCAAACATCAGTGCGAAAAACGACATTGCAATGAATAATTTTTTCACTTTGCTTCCCCGAGTCTTGTATACATAATGAACAACTGAACTAGTGTAGTGCCTTATATAAAACGTGCATTTAGAAAGCCGCTCCAGGCGCGAGTGCAAGGCGCAGACCGCCGGGAATGTCGGCTACCTTTCCAAGGTCTGCAACGCGGCAATCGTGCCTTGAGTGGCTTCCCATAGGGCGAGACAGAATCTTTAGGACCCACCTCAAGTCTATCTCGTCGTGTGTGCGTTTTATATAAGACACTACACTAGTACCACACAGAGATATAAAATTGAATCACATCTGCGGTAAAACTATAAGGTTTGGCGGATCTCCATTCAGCCACTGTGGGACTAGGATTTTCTGCTGTTTTGACAACGCTTTCGTCCAGGAAATTCTGGTAATCCAATTGGATTCTATCATAAGACAAATGGGCACTGCCGTTGTCAAAAATCCACCAGCCTTTTTTCAAAAACTTGTAGCTAACCGCCCCGCCTAAGGTAGTCGTGGACATCGCGGACAATTCCTTATCCCGGGCCATGAATATTTTTTCATTCAAGAATAAATTGCTGTAAAAAGATGCCTGCGATTGGGAGTAGCTACGGTAATGAAAATCGAAGTTCCAATTTTTCTTGATGGGCTGGGTGAATTCAACCTCGTACATATTGGATGTGGTCCCCCAGGAATCGCCAAATGTACGGTATTCGCCTTTCAAGGCCGCCCGCCATGGCAGGTAATATTTCCCACGCACGGCCAAGGCGCTACTGGTGCGGGTTCCGGGGTAGTGACCGTCCTCAAGCTTGAAGATTACCCTACGCACATCGTCGGGCGCCTCCGGATTATCGGGATTGGCAATGGCAACTGAACGGTAGGGATTGTTTAAGTAACCTTCGTCGGTAATCGCTTCATAGCCTAAGTTCACTATCATATTTTTGGTAATTATCTGTGACAAATCCAAACGATAGCGCCA
>JASFLF010000174.1:0-6935 GCA_050118235.1 Gammaproteobacteria bacterium
GTCACGCATACCATAGACATGCATTGGCAAACCGATCAGGTATGGCATTGCTATTTACCCGAGGCACGCCCCGGGACATTGTATGGGTACCGTGTCCACGGTCCTTATGATCCTGTCAACGGGCATCGCTTTAATGCCAAGAAACTGTTATTGGATCCTTATGCCAAGGATGTGGTGGGGCGGCTTATGTGGAACGATGTATTGTTTGGTTACCGCGTCGGTGACAAATATGCTGATATGGCTATCGACAAACGCGATAGTGCCGCGGGAATGCTGAAAAGCCGGGTGATCGATTCTTCATTTACCTGGGGCGACGACAAGCCGCTACGCACCCCCTGGCACGACACGATCATCTATGAGATGCATGTCAAGGGATTCACCTATCGCCATCCTGAAATACGCCCTGAAATGCGCGGTACATACGCCGCGTTGGCCACGGAACCTGTCATTGAATATCTAAAGCGCTTGGGTATTACCGCCGTGGAATTAATGCCCGTGCACGCATTTATTGACGACCGTTTTTTAACAGAAAAAGGTCTGCGCAATTACTGGGGATACAATTCTCTGGGTTTTTTCGCCCCTGATTCGCGTTACTCTTGTAGTGGCAGCGTCAACGAATTTAAATCCATGGTGAAACGGTTTCATACCGAAGGCATAGAAGTGATTTTGGATGTGGTGTACAACCACACCGCCGAAGGCAATCATTTGGGACCGACACTATGTTTTCGCGGTATCGATAACACAGCGTACTATCGCTTGTCGGAACAGGATAAGCGTTATTACACGGACTATACCGGCTGCGGTAATACCTTAAACATGCAACATCCGAGGGTGTTGCAACTCATTATGGACAGTCTGCGTTATTGGGTTCTGGAGATGCACGTGGATGGCTTCCGGTTTGATTTGGCCTCAGCGTTAGCCAGAGAGTTGCATGCGGTAGATCGGTTGGGCGCGTTCTTCGATATCATCCATCAAGATCCGGTGCTCTCACAGGTCAAGCTTATAGCCGAGCCGTGGGATTTGGGCGAGGGCGGTTATCAAGTGGGTAACTTTCCGGTGGGTTGGACCGAATGGAACGGCAAATACCGCGATGTCATGCGGGCCTATTGGAAAGGTGATGGCGGTTTGATTGGTGAAATGGCGTATCGGTTTACCGGCTCCAGCGATTTATACGAGCATGGGGGGCGTCGGCCTTACGCCAGTATCAATTTTATCACCTGCCACGATGGCTTTACCTTGCACGATTTGGTGAGTTACAACAATAAACACAATCTTGCCAATGGCGAGGACAACCGCGATGGTGAAAGTCACAACACCAGTTGGAATTGCGGTGAAGAAGGGCCGACAAAAAATGAACACATCAACCGCCTTAGGGCGCAGCAAAAGCGCAATTTTTTAGCGACTTTGTTGTTGTCCCAAGGTGTGCCTATGTTGCTGGCCGGTGATGAAATCGGCCGCACTCAAAAAGGCAACAACAATACGTATTGTCAGGACAACGAGTTAAGCTGGGTCAATTGGAACATTAATAAGCAGGACAAAGCGCTGTTTCAATTCGTGCGGTATTTAATTCGTTTGCGTAAAAGCCATCCCGCGTTTCGTCGCCGCTATTTTTTCCAGGGCAGGGACATTGTCGGTACGGGAGTCAAAGATATCACTTGGTTGACACCGTTGGGCGAGGAAATGACCGATGAGGAATGGAGTCAATCGTTTGCGCGTTGTTTGGGCGTGTTTCTCGCCGGTAGCGCCATCGAAGAATACGATGATAGAGGAAACTTGGTAAAAGACGACAACTTGATTTTATTGCTTAATTCCCACCATGAAAACATCCCATTTACCTTGCCCTCAGAACCTGCTGCCGCCCGCTGGGAAGTGTTGGTGGATACCAGTACCGAGAATGGCCGCGAGTCAGAAGGCCGGTTTTATCATTCGCAAGCGGAATATCCGTTGAAAAAACGTTCCTTTGTATTGTTGCGGCAACAAAAACGCCAAATTAACCCTGACAGCAGCGTTGATGCTGTTGATCCCTTGTCTGGGCAGGCGCAAGTGGATTAACGTCATCCATGAAAATACTGTTGATACAACCACCGGTGCAGGATTTTTACGATACTGACATCCGCTTGCAGCCCATTGGGTTATGTTATCTCAAAGCCGCATTACATAAATATGTGCCGGAGGTGGAAGTCATCATTCGCGATTATCATACCGGCATGGGGCGCAAAACCGTGCCGGCGCCCAAGGCGCTACGCTATCTAAAACACTTTTATCCCGTTGCCGACAAATCACCGTTTTGCAGTTTTCACCAATATTTTCATTTTGGGCTGAGCTTTGCGGAAATCGCACAAGATATTGCCGGTTTAAAACCTGACCTGGTGGGTATTTCAGCGTTGTTTACGCCGTATTTTCGCGAAGCGCTCGAAGTGGCCGACCAGGTCAAGGCGCAACTGAATGTGCCCGTTGTACTTGGGGGCTCTCATGTGTCCGCCGCACCGCAAGCGATGTTGTCGCATCCCAGTGTGGATTATGTGATTCGCGGTGAAGGCGAGCGGCCGCTGGTGGAATTGATTCATTATCTACAAGGCAAGCTAGCGCTTGGCGAGGCCAGTAATTTAGGCTACAAGCAAGGTGGCCGCTTGGTTTTTAATGCCATGCAGGATAACTACGATATCGACGATATTCCAGCGCCGGATTTGTCCGGGGTATCAATGAGTAAATACACACTCGGCGGTAACCCATTGGCGTTCATGATTACATCGCGCAGTTGCCCGCACAAATGCACGTTCTGCTCGGTACATACCACCTTCGGTAAAACCTACCGCCGGCGACGTGTGGAAAACGTATTGCAGGAGATTCGCCAGCGATATCGGCAAGGATATCGTGTCATCGATTTTGAAGACGATAACCTTACGTATTACCAAGCGGAATTCAAACAATTATGCCAGGCGCTTATCGAGGAATTTCCCGGCCGGGAGTTAGAACTGGTCGCCATGAACGGCATCAGTTATCTCAGTTTGGATGATGAATTATTGGAACTCATGTGGCAGGCGGGTTTTTCGCAACTCAATCTTGCCTTGGTGAGTTCGGATAAAACGGTGCGCAACACCACTAAGCGTCCCCATACTTTGGAACGTTATGTCAATGTGGTTCGAAAAGCTCACGCCTTGGGGTTGTCCATCGTGTCCTACCAAATTTTAGGCCTGCCCACGGAATCGCTTGAGAGCATGATGCAAACCTTGGCTTTCAATACCCGGCTGCCGGTACTGTTGGGCGCGTCGCCTTTTTACCGAACGCCTGACTCACCTATAGCGCGAGGATTATCCCTCGATGAGACGGATTACATTCGCGCAAGACTGACGGCCATGGGGGTTGACGACGCTGCCGTCACGCGCCGGCAAATTTACACATTGTTTGTCACTACGCGCATAATCAATTTTTTAAAAGGATTGAATCCCGTACACGCAACCGGCTTGGTCGAACTGATGAACTTGCCGTGGCCTAAACAGCGAACTCAATTAGGCATGCAATTGCTTAAACGGCTGGTTACTGATAACACATTGTATTATTCCAATGTCAATGATTTAGTTGAGAGTGGCTTGGTTATGAATGAGCAGTTTCATGCGGACTTGTTCTTTGAGGTGATCAAGCAAGCAAATACCATTACCTGCTTAAACGGCACTACCATCGACGTATCGCAGGTGGGAAACAAGATGGCAGGGATTAACGCCGCTTAAAACAATTGTGTTATAATCGCGCGCCAGTACAATCAGTGTGGGCAGGCAAAGATAATCGCGGACCTGGGGTTTAATTAGTGCGTATTTTCTCCGACGTTTTACAATTGGACACCGGTATTGATATCAGTCTGTTCGATATTACACCGCAGATTCAGATGGTGATAAACAAAAGCGATATCAACAACGGCTTTGTACTGATTAATTCCCGACACACAACCACGGCGATTACCATCAACGAATACGAAGACCGACTGTTGGAAGATATTCGCGGATTTTTAATGCAGCTGGTTCCAAAAAATAACAAGTATTTACATAATGATATTCATTTACGCGACTGCCCGCCTGATGAACCCGAAAACGCCCACGCGCATTTAAGCGCTATATTGCTCGGGAGTAGTGAATCGGTACCGTTGGTTGATAAACAACTTATGTTGGGCGCGTATCAATCCATCATACTGATCGATCTGGATGGGCCGCGCCGGCGAAACGTCACAGTACAAATCATCGGTGAATAGTGAACAACAATAACTGCAGAAGGTTGTGTTTTGTATGAAGAATAAATCTATGAGCCATTGGCTCGCCATTGTGCTTTTTGTTTGTGGTGCATTGTTTGTGTCAGGCTCCCAGGCTTCGGATTTTTACTCAGACGCCGGCATGACTGTAAATCTCATTAAAATAGATCAGACCACGTTTCGTCCGGTGTCTGCCAGGGCAAAAGTAGGGTATATCATCGCACCACACTATTCCGTGGAAACCCATATCGCCACCAATGTGTATAGAGATGAAAAAGAAAATGTTCGCTATGAAGTGCGAAATTTAACGAGCTTGTTTTTACGCTATGGTTCGCCGATTTACAGGAAATTTCGTGGCTACCTTGCCGCAGGATACAGCTACGCGACGCTGGATATCACCGATGCATCCGGGAACTACTTCCAAGATCATAAGGGGTTCTCTTACGCCATTAGCCTAGAAGAGAACTTGCATACTTTTAAGAACATCAGTTTTACGTTGGAATATGCCGGTTATATTGACGATAACTCGAAAAAATTCTCCATGTCGGGAATTAGTGCGGGATTTCGAGCGTCGATATTTTGATGGGGTGGAATTAAATACGATGCAGTTGGGTCGTTGATATTCGTTAGTAAAATTTACGTTTTTTTAACAACTTCTTATTTCAATTCTATTGTATTCCGTTAAATCCATATTACATTTAGCAATGTAACAGGCGTGAGGCATATCGCCTGATATTAAGCAGCAAGTAAATATTTAAAAACAAGTTAAGGTAAGCAAAATGTTAGAAAACACGCAACAGCAAGACAATCCGACAAAAAAACAACAAAAGAACCAGGCGCAAGTGCAAACTAGCCATCCACTGGTGATGGTGAAAAAAAGCAAAATTCACGGCAATGGTTTATTTGCCAAGAAAAATATTAAGGCCGGCGAAATCATTGGCGAAGTCAAAGGCAAACCCACCAAAAAGGATGGGCCATATGTGTTGTGGATGGATAATGCCAAGAATGGTTTCGAAGTGTCGTGCATATTGAAGTACATTAACCATAATCAACAAGCCAATGCTTGTTATTATGATGACTTGACCGTAGTGGCATTGCGGGACATTCGCAAAGGCGAGGAAATTACCCATAATTACGGGGAAGATTGGACGTGAGTTGATCACGACCACCTGTGACAATCAAGCGGTAATCACAGTTCACTAAAGCACAATATCAGACAACGCGTGTGTCTGATATTGTGTTACATAATATTACCGTATATAGCCGTCCTTGTTTAGATGCAATCCTTATAACACACGCCACGTATCGCAGATAGGCGACCCCGCGTTTCGATGGTTTGACATTGTCAAACAACGATTTTCAGCTATTATTTACTGTCAAGGCTTTCCACTAAATACGTTTAATAAATAAACGCTTACACGCCATTTTTGTGACGCAAAAGTCTGATACGTTAGCGTGGCGCATGGGTGGGCCAAGTGCGGCTCATCACCGCTTTTTTGAGCTACGTAAGTACGTCAAACGGGTTTTATGGGTGCATTAGTTTTCTACGGGATTGCCTGATTAGGCTTGCGTGGAGGTTTTGATAACGTCTATCATGTACCGCTTTATCCACCACTGTTTCGGGTAAAGTGGCTACGTGCAATCAAAGTGCTTGCTTCTATTATAGGGTGGATTAGGTTTAAATAGTTGGGTAAAGTGAATAGCATGATCAACGTACCGGTATATTCCGATGAAAACGGCACTCCTCATATCAGCATTTATGTTGAAGACGAGGACGGCTCCTTTCGCCGCACGCAAAGTGAACCCTTGCGATTGCTTCGGGATGATATTCAGGGAATCTCTATCACCCAGGGCGATATGGTGTCCAGTCATTATGACCGTCATGATCGCAATTGGCAAACTCCCACCGTGACGTTTCACTATGGCAGACCGCAAAGCTTCTATCAGTTTTTACGGAACAAGGTGGCCCACAATCGTTTTTTTGTGTTTACCAAACCACAATTGGCCGGACATATCAGTAAATTTTCCCTGCACGAGTTGAAGTTGAAAAATTCCACTTCGCAACGCAAGGTGGCTATTCTCAAAGAAAAATACATTGAGGCATTGCAATTGTGGCAGGAAGAGGAACTTAACGCGTTACATGCCAAAGTGGTCGATTCGAAAACCGCCAATAACAGCAGTGCTCGCGATAACCGTATTGAGAGCAAGTCTGTGGCACCGGCCCACGCGAAACAATCGCTGCCGCAAAAGAGCCCAACACCTCATGACAATGTACGCCATTTTCGCCGCGCTGATGTGCAAGAACGTCAGCTTCGCGCCATCGTGGCTGACGGCGCATCCCCACCGCAATCAACCGAGCCGGGCGCGCAACGAGGCAGCAAGCAACGTAAAAATCTAATTCAGGATTTCTCTCTGTCCAAGCCGCGACAACGTGCCGCCACCCAACAAAAAGAACACAATAAACATTTCTACAACCGATTTATTTTCACTATCGAGTAATACGTAGGATTAACTAGTGCTGAGATAAAATCCTATCTTTAGCTTTTTCGTACTCTTGTTGGCTAATCACATTACTATCTTTTAATCTGCGATGCTCGGCCAGTTCGTTAGCGAGCTGATTCTTCGTCTTGTGCGCGTTTTTTTGTTGTATGGCCTCGATACATTGGCGTAAGGTTTTGGCATAGGATTGAAACGC
>JASFLF010000175.1:0-6927 GCA_050118235.1 Gammaproteobacteria bacterium
AGCCCCTTGCGCGGTTTGCCGCTGTGCGGTGGGCAAATAGTCCTCAACGGCGGCTGTGTCAAAAATAGTACTGACTCGCTCCGCAAAAGCCGCTTTGGCCGCAACCACCGCCGGATTGGACGCCACCGCACCCGGATCCGCATTGGGACTTTCACATTGAATATTACGCACTGTTTGCCAATACGCATCGCGTAACCGCCACATCTCTTGATCCTGATAAAACACTTGCGGGTAATAATAATTGTGCAGTACCAGATGAACGCGGTCATCAATACGGCGGCCGTCCTGGAAATAGCCCTTGAACCGAATCTGATCAAGAACAGTGGGATTTTCGGGAGTGGACACATCGTAGAATATTGCCACAGTTACATCCCAATCCTGAATGGGCGGATATATCGCAACCTCGGCGCCGGCATCCGCTTTGTCAACCGGCTCGGCAATATAAATGGGGGTATCGTAACGGGCTAAAACAACCAAGCGGTGCTGAGCTTTATCCAAGAACAACTGAGTGCCGTGCGCCCCCAGGTCCACTTCTTTTAATGTGGTCAACTCTTGCGGTGGAAAGCCCTTGGCGACAATCAAATGCCGGCCGCTGACTATGTATACTACGCCGTTGTCATCGGCTTTCACCACATCCGCTTCGTTGACCCCTTGTTCTTGATTATTGGTATCTGACACATCATCCGGCATTTTGTCCGCATTCGATACGCCTGCACTCGAATCAGGGCTACTGACTACCGTATCAGTTGTTCCGGACGGTGGCGGCGCTTGATTTTCTCCGCCGCCGTTGACGGGGCAGGAATAATAGGATTGGCGAGGTATGGTGGTGTATTGCTCGACTAAAGAGGTCACAATGTAGTTTTTTAAATCGTCGCAGTTTTCCGGCTGCTGGAGTTTTAATTTATCCAGCGGCACCCTTATTGCGCCATTGGATGGTGAATTACTCAGATTGGAAACCGCGTCACCACACCCGGAGATCACCAGCGGTATTAAAAAGAATCCCCAGAAGATTTTTCCTAAGCTTGCCATAAATCCTTCCCCCACAATTAAATTTTTGATTATCAGGCCTGCAATACAGACCTTATATTTAGGTACAGGCGATTTCCTTGCGTGACTCCTTATCACTCCACCCCCTACCCCTAAGCACTTGACTTTATTCAGGTAATAGTTGGCAGGATCGCCCCCTCTAGTCAAAAGAACGAAATCCATGGCAAGCGGTTCCATTTTTTTGATCTTTAGCACGCGTAAGATCGTATTCTACTACGCCCAGCTGTTGACAGGCCAAGAAATGATCACTAGCCACACAATCCGATGCGGCCAAATTACATGCACCGCACATATACCCTTGGCGCCTCCACAATTCATCATTTTTCTTATGCCAACCGTCAGAGTTCATCCCCCGGCACTCCCTGTTTGCTTTCTAAGCTTTGTCACAACCTAAGCTTTTTGTGAGGAGTCGTGAAAATGAGAGTGCACTTTATACTGCCCATATATAACTATGTACCTAAAGATAAACAACAGGTTATTCAATCCCTTTTTATGGAACAAAGTTTGTGCCGGTTGGCCGATCTTATCAAAAACGATGTTCAAACCCGCGTGATCGATGAACGCAATGAGATCGTCAATCTGCTGGATAAGCCCGGGATTGTGGTAATCCTGGCCCACTATGCCAACGCAGCCAGAGCGTATTTGTTAGCGGATTTCTATCGCGCCCGCGGCGTATTTGTGATGCTGATGGGGTCGCATGTAACGTCTTTTCCCAGCGAAGCGTGTGAACATGCCGATGCTATTTTTGTCGGCCCATGGGATGGCGAGTTTAAAACCTTTATCGATGATTTCCAAAAGGGAAAAAAGCGCCGACTGTATTGCGCGCCGTCCACCCGCGCCGATCTGGGCAAACGACGCGATGAACGCTTGAATTTCATCAATCAAGCCAGTTAAGTGGTCGTGCTTACAATCCGGGCAATACTCAAGTGCTTAATAAAAAGATGGCCACTAACGCGAAACAAATGCCAATGGCTTGTTTGACAGAGATGGGTTCATGCAAGATGGAATAGGCAAGTAACACAGTTAATATGGGATATAACGCGGTAAAAACGGAAATAATGCCCACCGGTCCTTTGGCGATGGCATACACATACGCGAAGCTACCGCCTAATCCCAGGGCACCCACGATAATGGCTATCGCAACACCCCGCGGCTCGGTTTGCACCCTAAAGTCCAGGCTAATTAATGCAACCAATCCGATTATGATTGTACCAATGACTTCATAAAAAATAATGCTTTTCGGATCTATATATTGCGTAGCGATCTTGGGCAAAAACGCCCAAAAGCCCCAGATTACAAATGCCAACAATGCCGGTGTTAACCAATTTGCCATAGATTTTTATTCGCTTTTTTTATTCACTACTTGTTAGTGCTTATCGCCCCAGCAAACACAGTGCATCTTGAATATGCTCCGCCGACACTTCAATACCATGAGCTTGTTTAAGGTATGAGGCGATGTGTTCAACAGAGTTAGATTTGCGCTCCATGGACGAAATAAACGACGCCAAATCTTCGGTAATCGCCCAAGGGTAGATAATCCAACGCCATTGCTCGACTTTTTCGGCGTAAAAATCCGGCACAAAACTGGACACTACTTTGTGATGTAATACCGCGGTATGGATTTGCTCAGGGTTGCCCAAGGATTGAATATGTTCAATGGCCAAGTGAAACGTATCGCCGCTGTCACTGACATCATCCACTAACAAAATATGTTGCTCATTAACCGGAGCATTTAAACCGTATCTTACCAACGCCGTAGTGCCTTTGTGGGCTCCGCGGTAATGCTCGATTTTAAAACTGGCCAGATTGAATATTCCCAGCAAGTCCGATAACAGCCGCGCCGGCAGATATCCGCCTCGACCAATGGCGACGATCATGTCGATATTGACTCTCGCATCGCGAATTTGATGCGCCAGCTGCCTGCTCAACGCATTGACGTGAGGCCAGTTAATTAGTTCACAGGGAATCGCTTTTGCCATTTCGTTATCGTGCCTGTATTTTTTGAATTTTAAATAAAGATTTTTCGCCGCGCTCAAAATGAGACTTGCGAGTGTACCCCTAATCAAGCCCCCTGAACGCCCGCAAAGCCTCTTCTTCAAAACGCTCGGCGTTATCGCCATATCGCGGCGAAAAGTGAAACGTGCGCATATTTTTCACCTGGGCCACCCGGGCCAACACTCCCGCTTGATGGGCGGTTAAGTGATAGGTATCGGTCGCGTGCTCCATGTCTTCGTGCACAAACGTCGCTTCAATATAAAACATATCCGCACCTTGGGCTAATTGTATAACGTGTTGTTTATTGGCTTCGTGGAACACCAAATCGGTGGCATAAGCGATTTTTTGCCCCGGCACGATGCGTAGAATTCGGGACTTAAGCTCACCTATGGTAAACCACCGCTCTTGCGTACCTTCGGTGCTATGCCACCACGCCCGGAACGGCTCCGAGTCTGGCGCACCCCGCTGTATGGCCGCTTTTAATTCTTTTAACCAAGGCCCCGTGGGCAGTTGCATTTCTTGTAGACGGTTTTTCCAAATATTGACGTGTTGATTCTCTTGCAGGGCAAATCCCAAGGTGGGAATTTTATGGTCGAAGTGGGTTGCACGGATGACAAAAGCCGGCTCTTCGAGGAGTATGCCGTCACTCACCTTGGCAGCCGGTAAATCTTGCCTGGCAAACCGTTGCTGACAGCAGAATCGCGCCCGCTTGAGCGTTTGATCTTGGTGATATTCATTGACTTCAATGGTGAAATTGGCAGCGTAATTGTGCACCAGATTCCAGGTATAACCTGCCAGTTTGCTTTCCACCTGAGCAATGAAATTCGCTGGACCGTACATACAGAGCTTTCTTTCCCGCCCCAGGCACACCCGCAATAACTGATCAAAGCCCATAAAATGATCCATGTGGGTATGGGATACAAACACATGGGACAACCGCAACATTTTGCGCGGCGCCAAGGCGTGCAAATCCCCCAAGTCGAACAACAATGCTCGCCGCTCAAACAAACATTCAATGTACAACGCGGGATCACCCCACTGCCCGTTGACCAATTCCGGGTGAAATAAGGGTTTCATGGACTGGTTACTCGCGCTTGCCGTCCCCGTGGGCCGTTGCACTTATTTTGTGACGCAGTCGACGACACACCACGGTAAACAATTTGGCCATCGTTCCGATACAGTTTGCATAAGTCCACATAATTACTCCAGCGAGATTCATTGCATGCAGTCAAAATCGTTTCCCCTGAATACCTCTAGATCATTTCTTATTAGTGCTTTTTTTGCTTTTAGCCTCAGTCATTGCGCCTCAGACCCAACAGCGCCGGATGAAGAGGCCCAAGCCAAGGCTGTGGCGGAAGCGCCTGTGGTTATGGACACCTATAATAAAATGCATATCGTTAATCATACCAAAGATTTTCTCGACAACATCCGCTTTAAACCGTGCGGAGCACCTGTCAAATCGTATACCACCCTTACGAACAGTATAGGACCTCAAGAAAAAGTGATGCTAAATGTGCATGAGGTGTGTATCGATGTAATCGCCGAAGATCCTTTCCAGCAGACAGTCTTTGAACAAAGCGATATCAGCGTGACTCACCGCACAACGCTGGATATAAAATAGCATCTCTCAC
Organism: Gammaproteobacteria bacterium; assembly: GCA_050118235.1. Classification (GTDB taxonomy): domain Bacteria; phylum Pseudomonadota; class Gammaproteobacteria; order SZUA-152; family SZUA-152; genus JAJDNG01. The sequence continues at coordinate 4,674 of JASFLF010000175.1, forward strand.
CGCCGACCCCGCGATTGGTTGGCCGTATTAAGCTCTGTTACATTCTGTTACTCCCCGGAGATGAACTAACCTGGCGGCTGTATTATCTTATGGTGTATGCAATCCGCCAAATAAGGAGAGTTCTGATGAAAAAATCCGGAAACATCGTTTTCACCGTATTAATACTGGTTATCACCGCGATCACCCTGACCGCCTGCGGCCATCGCCCCCATGATCCGGCGCAACGCGCCGAATGGATGGTGCAACGCATGACGGATCAACTGGATTTAAACGAGGAACAACAAGCCAAGCTGCGCGCCATTAAAACAGAATTTGAAACCAGCATGGAAAAATACCAGGATACCAGACGACAATTGTTCGACAGGCTGGCCACAAACATAGAAAGCCCAAAGCTGGACAAACAATTGTTAATGGAATTTGTGGAAACCCGCAAACAAGCCTATGACGACATTGCGCCGCGCATCATAGACAAAGTCATCGATTTCCACGCGTCATTAAATGCGGAACAGAAAAAAAAGTTAGCGGATAAAATGGAGCATTTCCGCGAGCACTTTCAAAAATCCCATGCCGGCTAGTGAGTAACTTTTGTCCAAACGAGTCCGCATATGACGCGGAAATTATTATTCACCACGAAGAACACGAAGAAAAAACATTCCAAATATGATCTTACCTTCGTGGCTTTGTGGTGGTTAAAACAACAGACTCTACGGCCCTTTTTTGTTCCAAATCAATCACAATTTGTTTATATAGCGATTAATAGAAATTACCCACCGCCCGATATAGTCAGCGGAGACCAAACACCGGCCGAAGGCGCAACCGGTTTATAACTCTCTGTTTTCTATCTTTTTTAATAGCAACAGGAGCGGACGTGGGCGAGGAAACCATTCAATACAGCTACCGTTTTGAGTTTGAAGACGGCGACAAACGACAATACGATGTGAGCGTCGATGCCACCACTTGCAAGCTCAACAATCCCGTGCCGGAAATCCTCCCCAATTGGACCCATTTGACGTACCAGCAATGTCCCAACTGCCCGTTACCCAACTCGGAAAAATATTGTCCGGCGGCGGTAAACATTGCCACAGTCGTGGACAATTGCGCTGAAATCATTTCCCACAAATCGGTAGACATCCAGGTGGTTACCCCCAAACGCACCGTAAGCGGCACCACCACTGTGCAGAGAGCATTGAGCTCACTGTTTGGACTACTGATCGCTACCAGTGGTTGTCCACGTGCCCATTTTTTCCGCCCCATGGCGTATTTTCATTTGCCTATGGCCTCCCAGGAAGAAACCATATTCCGGGCGATTTCCACTTATTTTCTCGCTAAATATTTTAAGGGCGAAAAATCCGAAGTTTTTAACCTGGACGCATTGTGTGATATCTACGCCAACATGCAAGTGGTGAATGAATTTCTGGTGAAACGGCTACAGTCGTGCACCGCCGGCGACGCCAGCAAAAACGCCGTCGTGTTGTTGCACATGTTAAGCTGCGTGTTGCCGCTGTCTTTGGAAGAATCGCTGGATAATCTGAGGCCTTTGTTCAAGGGGCTTTTGAATGGTGAATAACCCACGCTTAGGCGTTCAAGCACGGATTGGAACAACACGAATATGATAAAGCTTTTGTTCCCTTCGTGATCTTCGTGTGCATCGTGTGCTTCGTGGAGAATATTTAGTTCACTTGCTGGCCACACAGGAGGCCAAATCACGACTGAAATGGTCGGAAATCAAACTCTTAAAGAAATTTTCCCGCCTACCGACAGTATTCGCAATAATCACACATAAAACGGACACAGTGTATGGGTAATCCTATAGCGAAACCTTCTGCCCCCTCGGCCATTGAAAGAGAACTGGCCGAACTGCAGGATCAATACATCCTCAATCTCCCGAAAAAAATTGCCCGTCTCAAAGATTTATGGCAAAAACTGATTCACTACAGCTGGAGTGATGATGCGTTCAATCTGTTGCAACGCATTTCCCACAGCTTGGCGGGCAGTGGCAAAACTTTCGGCTTTGAACAGCTCAGCAAGGACGCCCGCAAGCTGGACGATTATCTACTGACGATTGTTAACAAAAAACAACGCCCTTGCGCGGATGAACGCGCTCACATCGATGCGTTGATCAGAACAGTGGAAACCACCGCTGTTAGCTGCGAAGCCAAACAGCAATCCTTGGTGCTTTCCAGCATGGAGCGCTTCAAGCCCCGCGGCGAGCAAAAGACCGTCTATATTGTGGATGATGACACGCATCTGGCAC
>JASFLF010000176.1:0-6905 GCA_050118235.1 Gammaproteobacteria bacterium
GACGACGAAACTTTCGGGACTTTTAATTATTGTTTGGTATATAGATATCTAGGTGATATACGAATGTCTGAATAAATGAGCGCGCGTAGGCCACGATTTACCGATGTTACCGTGTAAACGTTGACACGGATTACGTATCGGTGTTATCTAAGAACTCTAATAAAAAACAAGAATTAGATTTAAATTTTCTTTATAATTACGACTTTGCATTCTCTCATCGGTGAATCTAATGTTGCGGCTTATGCGCGTCTCCGGCCAAAGTCATATAAAAATCTCGCGTTTTATCTTCAACTTCGCAAACGCGCAACCAAGATTCCGAAAAAAGTAATAGAGTTAGGCTAAAAAACTAAATCAACAGTATTTCCGGAGAATGTTTAAGGTAACGAAATTCATTGAATTTCACGTAACGCACTCGAGGAATTAACTTTGGCAGAAACACACTCAATGCTGACTTCACTGATTCGCCACCCCGTCAGTTTTTCCATATTAGTACTAAGCGTGGTGATTTTAATTGTTTGGTTTGATTACAAATCAACAGTATCCCCTTCGACCGCCGTTGCGCCCATTGAGGAAAGTCGTCCTGCCCAGATGGCCGGCGGTTCGATTTCTCAGCCCATTGCCTTATCCCCGCCCGGTGCTCAACCCAAAATTATGGATCAGTTCGATTCAAGTAAACCACAATCCGGTGCGCCCGCCATTGATGCATTACTGGGAAGGCTGGAAGAAAAAGTGAAAGCCGATCCGGGTAACCTGGATAATCGAATTCTACTCGCCCAGACCTATAAAGAATTGGGCAGAATGCCCGATGCCTTGCAAGAGTTAAGAGGTATTCAACAACAAAACCCGGACAATTCCCGTGCGAACCTGGTGTTGGCTTCCATTCTCAGTCAAAGCAGTGATCCCAAGGAGTTGGAAGAAGCGTTACAAGTATTGGCAAACGTCAAAGAGGACGCCGGCATTCAGCCTTATTTGATTCATATGTACAAAGGCGATGCGTTGATTCGTCAACAAAATCACGAAGGAGCCTTGGAAAATTGGAAGCAGGCATTGGCTACCATGCCTAAGTCGGATGCTCGTTATGGCGTATTAGAGAAAAAGGTTATGGACTTGACTAGTGGCTCTGCAAACATATCGCCAGGATCCTGATATAGCTGTACTTTTGCGAAACAAGTACTTATGCGAAACAGTGGTAAGGAAGTAGCGTTATTATGTCAAAGTTCAAAAGTGATATTAAAGACTCCACAGGTTTGGGACAAAATTCTATGACGGCCTACGACGCCGATATGGGTGTCCTGGGCGGGGGGAACACCGGTAACAAGGGAGATCCCCAAGAAAAACCGGATTTCAATCGTAATGAAAATATTCGACCCCAGGCGGACAAAAAACCACAGCAAAATACCAGCGGCCTGAACGCCCCCGGTGGTAGTGCATCACCCATCATCGGAGCTACGGCATTGCTGGCGGCGAAATACCCCTCACCTTTCGCCGGTAGAAACGACCGTCGTTCCCGTTTCGAAACCCGTGTGGTGCTGTTAGTCACCGCCGCAATCATTGGATTGATTGCCTATGGATGGTCACAATGGAGTCAAATCAATTTTCGCGCTTCCTTCGATTTTACTTACAATTCCGGCCTCACCGGCGGTATCTTAATGCTGATCACGTTGTTATATGCACTTAGAAAGCGAGTCAAGGTGTTGAAGAAACTGGGGGGCATGGAAGGCTGGTATTACTTTCATTTGATAGGCGGTGTCGTCGGCCCGTTTGTCATCATCTTTCATTCCGCTTTTTCATTGCGTTCTATTAACAGTACCATGGCTTTTGTGGCGATGATGCTGGTTGTGGTCAGCGGTTTGTTCGGTCGCTATATCTATACGCGAATCGGTTATGGATTGCATAGTAAGATTGATACGATCAAAGAATCCGAAAGCGTATTGATCGAATCCATACGCAAATACCAATCGGAGTTCGTGGAGGGCATCGAACGGCGGTTGTCGACGTTTGCTTTGGCGTGTTTGGCGGGACCGAAATCTTTTGTCAAACTTCCCTTGCGGTTTTTGGCCATACGTGCGGCTGCTGCGGGCTGCTACGTGACCGCTTCGGAGGACATGGCGAGGATGTTGAAGGCTCACGCGAAAGAGCAGGGTTGGACCATCCAAGTCTATAGAAATCTGTTGGACGAAGAGAAGCGGCTATTGCGCGAGCATATCAATGCGGTGGTACAAATCGCCCATGTGCATGTGTATGAACGAATTTTGGTCCGTTGGCGCATATTGCATATCCCATTGCTGTACATACTGTTCATTACGGGAGTTGCCCACGTGTTAGCGGTTCATATGTATTAGACCCATCAGCGATGCCTATGTTTTTATCGAGGACTGTAGCGTTATTTTTATGCGCAGTTATCCTTCCTTTCGTTTTAGCCATTCCCGTCGCGCAGGCAGAAGACCCTGTCCAGCGCATGGAAGGATTGGTCAAGCCTGGTGATTTGATTAAGGGGCATGAACGAATCGAAAAAAAGTGTGAGAAGTGTCATGAGCCCTTTGACAAAACCCAACAAAAGGCGCTCTGCCGCGAATGTCATGAAGAAATTGACAACGATATAAAAAAGAAATCCGGCTTTCATGGTCACATCAACAATATAGTGGATAGGGAATGCCACTCCTGTCACACCGACCACAAGGGCCGCGATATGGACATCGTGCAATTGGATGCGGAAACCTTCGACCACGAGCGCACCAACTTCAAATTGAGAGGCAATCATGTCTCGATTCCCTGCAAGAGTTGCCATAAAAAAGAGCGTTTTTTCCGCCTCCCTAAACACGAGTGCATCAACTGTCACGAAAAAGACGATGCTCACAAGAATAGTATGGGGAAAAAATGCGAAAATTGTCATATAGAATCCGCGTGGATGCCCTCTTATTTTAATCACGCCAAAACGGATTTTCCGTTGCGCAACAACCATCAAAACGTCGGCTGTCAATATTGTCATGTCAATGAACGTTATAAAGACACCCCTAAAAATTGTTACTTTTGTCATTATTTAAGTGATGTGCACGAGGGTGATCACGGCATCAAATGTCACGAATGTCATAACGATGAGCGCTGGTCGCTGATTGAATTCGACCACGATGAAGATACGGACTATAAAATCAAGGACGCCCACAAACGCTTGCTGTGCAAAAGCTGCCATGAGGGCAATGTCTTTGAAGATGAAACTCCCAACTTTTGTTTTGGCTGTCACGAGGCGCATGACACGCATCATGGATTGTATGGGAAAAAATGTAATGACTGTCATACCGAGAAAGAATGGAAAAAAGTCAAATTTGATCATGACGTGGATACCACGTTTAAACTAAAAGGTGAGCACAAAGAATTAGAGTGCGGCGCCTGCCATAAAGGCCACTTGTTTAAGGAAAAGACACCGGTGCAATGTGACGGTTGCCACAAATTAGATGATGTCCACGATGGCCAGGAAGGTGACAATTGCAGCCAATGTCACGATGAGAAAAGCTGGATTAAAAAAGTGATCTTCGATCACGATATTACGGGTTTTCCTTTATTAGGCTCGCACCCCTTGCTGACCTGCGAAGACTGCCATGCCTCGGGAAAATACAAAGACGAAGAAATCATGTGCGATGCCTGCCATGAAAAAGATGACGTGCATAAACGTAAATTAACGAAGCAATGCGAGTTGTGTCACGGTCCGCTGGACTGGCTGGTATGGAATTTCGATCATGATAACCAGACTGACTATCCTCTGGACGGTGCTCATGACGGATTGGATTGCCATGCCTGTCACAAAGATCCTGTCGAAGACGAAATCGAACTGCCCACCAATTGTTTCGGCTGCCACGAGAAGGACGATAATCACAATGGACAGTTGGGCAAACAATGTGAAAAATGCCATACCACAGAATCTTTTAAAGATATCGAAATAAAATAACCTTCCTTGTTGTTCATCACCTAAAGACAAAGCGTAATCGCGCTTCTCCGGGATACCCCCGGCTTTGGCGGTCCATTCTTGCTACAAAACTTGTTGATTACCAAAGCGTTGTACTCATAAGTTGTGTGAATGCGTTCAAATGCCGGTTCCGGGTGCAAGAACTCATGTGACGCTGAGTTACAAACGTTGTATACGGGCCGAGTTGTTTTTGGCTACAAGGGGCAGTTTTATGGATGGTATGGACGGCGTGTCGGTGCGCCTACTGGCAAAACAGGTGGTTCAGGCCATCATTGTCGTGTTGTGCACGATGTCCACTGTCCACAGCGCCACTATTAACGAGTTGTTTGACGAGGAGCTGAACCGGGCGGGCTTTGATCATATGATTACCGGTTTCGATCTCACCGGTGACCATCAACACGTGCAGTGCGAATCGTGCCACATTGGCGGCATTTTTGAAGCATTGTCCACAGCCTGCGAATCCTGTCACGACAATTTTCTCGCACCAGGCGTTTCGCCGACGCATATCCCCACCAACAACCAACCATGCGACGTTTGTCATACTACCAATGGTTTCGTGACTACGGCGAAGATGGACCATTCCACCGTTGCCAATCAGTGTTATGGCTGTCACGATGGCTTGAGCGCCCAAGGTAAACCACTCGATCATATCAGCACTACAAATCTCTGCGAAGCTTGTCATACGCCTAATACATGGATCCCCGTGATTCGCGTGGATCACGATGAAGTCGTCGGTTTGTGTTCCGGATGTCATAACAATGTTGTCGCCATCGGCAAGGGGCCAAACCATATCGAAACTACCATGGAGTGCGATACTTGCCACGATACCCGCGGCTGGAACGCGCGCGCATTTGATCACGCCAATATAAACGGCAGAGCGTGTTTTACCTGCCATAACGGCATAGACGCCAGAGGGAAGGATCCAAGCCATGTGAATACCAGCAATATTTGTGAAGCTTGCCATAACTATAACAACTGGACGCCGGTGAATGTGGTGGATCATGATCAAGTGTTGGGTTCCTGCGAGGATTGCCACAACAACATTACCGTTGCGGGCAAACCGACCGGCCACCTCAACACCAGCGACCGGTGTGCCGCCTGTCACAGCGTGGTGTCATGGCAACCGGCCATCGGCGTTGATCACGACGAGGTTAACGGGGCCTGCGAAGGTTGCCATAACAATGTTGACGCCATCGGCAAAGGGCCTAATCATCTCACAACCAACGAAGCGTGTGATGTTTGCCACAATACGTTGAGCTGGGAGTCACAATTTGATCACAACAGTGTGCTGGGACAACCGTGTTACGGTTGTCACAATGGTGCGGATGCCACTGGCAAACCGGGTGAGCATATAAACACCAGCAACAGTTGTGAGTTATGTCATCGGTATGAAGCATGGGCGCAGGTAGATCAAGTCGATCATTCACAAGTCCTGGGTGCCTGCGCCGATTGCCATAACAACATCATCACCATCGGCCAGGGTCCGAATCACTTACCCACCACCGAGCCTTGCGATGCTTGCCACAACACTACTAATTGGACGTCGCAATTTGATCATGCCGGTGTCGCTGGACAGCCTTGTGTGCAATGTCACAACGGAACTAATGCGACAGGCAAATCGCCTAACCATATCAATACTTCCGACGCCTGTGACGCTTGTCATACCGCAGGCGGCGGATGGCAAGTCAATACAGTGGATCACGCCCAAGTAATCGGCCTGTGCGCCGATTGCCATAACAACCTAATCGCCATAGGCAAAGGGCCTAATCACTTGCCCACGGCTGAACCGTGCGATGCCTGCCACAATACCAATGACTGGAATTCTCAGTTCGATCACGCCACCGTGCTGGGGCAAGCCTGTTTTAACTGCCACAATGGAGCAACGGCGACGGGTAAATCCGCAAACCATATCAATACCACCAATGCGTGCGAAGCCTGCCATAACTACACGGCGTGGGTCCCCGTGGTCATTGTGGATCACGCGCAAGTCAATGGTACGTGTGAGTCTTGCCACAGTGGCGACAAGTCACCCAGCCACGCGGATACTTCCAACGTCTGTGAGGCCTGCCATAGTGCGGGCGCACAATGGAATGTGGTATTTACCGTAGATCATGACCAAGTCAATGGCAGTTGCGAGAATTGCCACGCCAACGATAAGTCGCCTAACCACGCTAATACGTCCAATGTATGCGGTGCTTGCCACACACCGGGGAGTAACTGGCAAGATGTGTTTACGGTGGACCACAGCCAAGTTGCCGGGGGCTGCGCGGACTGTCACGCCAAGTCCAATAGTCATCCCATCACCAATGACAATTGTGAGGCCTGCCATAGCGTAGATCGTTGGAGCCGGATCGCGGACAGTTCGGTATTACACGCCAATATTCCCTCCAGAAGCTGCTCCAGTTGCCACGACGGTGGAGTCGCCAGAGGCAAACCCAGGGACCATTGTCCCACCTCCGCCGAATGCGATGTGTGCCATGGCAGCTTTAACGATTGGGAGCAAAATGTGAGTGATTGTTAAAGCGAAGTAAGTCCATAAAAACCTTGTATTTTTTGGTGAGGAAGCATCTTATCGCGAATTAGGCATTTAAGACGATATTCCAGTAGAATAGGGTGACTAACACAACTGAGCGGAGCGGGGCGGTATCGGTCGTCTGGTCTCTAATGGCAAAAGTACTGGAATATCGGCCTTTGGCACTAACAACAATAATCAAAAAAAGGGGCGTAACGTGGCTGGCAGGTTTTTTGATGATTTGCGTGGTGTCTTATGCGCAAGCGGAAATATATTTACAGGATTTTATAGAGCCTGAGGCCAACGCTGTAGAGGCATTCGATCATTTGACTACGGGATTTCCCTTAACCGGGGACCATGATTTGCTGGATTGCAAGCAATGTCATACCACCGGGTTTTACGAAAAATTACCCTCTCGGTGCGATTATTGTC
>JASFLF010000177.1:0-6858 GCA_050118235.1 Gammaproteobacteria bacterium
GGTATAGCCATAGTCAATTAATGGCGCATAACTGAAAAAATACAATAGCAGTAAAATCCCCATAGGTACTGCCGTGAATATTTTTATATTGTTTTGGGTGTTTTGGATTTTTTCTATGTTTTGCTGTAACGAATCGCCGCTCATCTATTCACCTGACTGCTAATGTCTTTGGACAAGCCGGTAAGTCTACAAGTTTTGGCGGAAGTTTGCATTATTGCCGCAGAGAGGGAGTCAATATATTAACCACAAAGCCACGAAGAACACGAAGGAATAGATAATTTAGCTCGTTCCCACCGTCCTCCGTGGGAACGACGAGCGATTAGCATTTCGATTAAATTGTGATGGTTCCGGATTAAAAAAGCCTTCGTGTTCTTCGTGGCTTCGTGGTTAATTCGACTAAGAGTTACCCGGCAGTGGAATACGCAGAACCTGCCCAGGGAAAATCCGATTAGTGTCTAAGCCGTTGAATTGCCGCAGCAACGTTGAATTGACGTTGTATTTCTGTGCAATGGCGCTGATAGTCTCACCGTCTTGAATGATGTGACTGACGTCGGCCTGTTGCCGGGCGAGCATGGCATACAAGGTTCCCGCCGGAGGATTCTGGCGGAAATAACTGGTGACACCGGCGAGCATTGCGTCGGCGATATTTTCCTGATGGGCTTTTCTGCGAAGATTGCGCTCTTCTTTTACATTGGAAATAAAGCCGGTTTCCACCAATATGGAAGGAATGTCGGGCGATTTTAATACCACAAACCCGGCGCGTTCCACCATACCTTTGTGTAAATTGGACACCATACCTATTTGCCGCAAAATACTCTCGCCCACCCCGGTGCTGGCCGCAATGGTGGCGTTTTGAGATAAATCCAATAGTACCGATGCCAACAAATCGTCTTTGTCATCCAGACTGACGCCGCCGATTAAATCGGAATTGTTTTGCGTAGTCGCCAACCAGCGGGCCGCTTCACTGCTGGCGCCTTTTTGCGATAACACAAACACCGATGCGCCATTGGCGCGGCGATTTTTAGCCGCGTCCGCGTGGATTGAAACAAATAAATCGGCCTTTTGCGCGCGTGCTTTGCGAATGCGCCCGCGCAAACTGATGTAGTAATCACCCTCGCGAATTAATACCGGTTGTATACCTTGTTCTTTGTCCAATAAGTGATATAAGCGTTTGGCAATAGAGAGCACTACGTCTTTTTCCTCGGTTTTGTGCTTGCCGATAGCGCCGGGATCTTCACCGCCATGACCTGCATCGATAGCCACAATAATGGGCCGCAGGGCATCGTTTAAGTTATTCAAGGATTTTTTCGGCGCTTGAGCTTGTGACTCGGATTGCGGTTCATCCAGATCCAGCACCAAGCGATTACCATAGTCCCCCATGGGTTTAAGTAGAAAACTTTTAGGTTTGAGAGGTTTTTTAGCGTCCAACACTACCCGAAGGTCATGTTGATTGCGCGTGGCGCTGCGGATACCGAGCAAGTGGCTGCCGGAAAAATCCAGCTGAGGAAGACCCGTGGTAAAGGAAGTGTTTTTGAAGTCCACCACAATACGATCCGGATTGCTGAGAACGAACACTTGATGTTCCAGCGGAGCACTAATGTCAAATACCAACCGCGTGCCATCGGGGCTGGACCACATGCGGATGCCATCGATTTGTCCCGCGTACAGCAGACTAGAATAGATGAAAAAACAAGCACTTAAAATGCAGGTTAGGACGGCTTTCATCATTTGAGCAATCTTCCCGGTCTTGAACAATTGTAAATGAAAGCATGCATAAAACAATCCAGTGCCGAAAAACATTTTTATTAGATTACATGTATCTACAAGATTGTTTGATTGTATAGAAACAAGTATAACCTGCAAGTAACAAATATTACTAATTTTTGTGAAAAATACACCAAAAAATCAAGCCGGCGTCTTTTTTTAAGAATATTTCGTCAATGCAGTTAATCATTGCAGCTGCGCGAGTACTGTCGCAGCTCGTGCGGTATGCCCCACGAGCTCAACCTCCCGCCCCTTATCCCGATAATGAATGGTGATGGTCAAGTCCGGTGGTGGCAAAACCCCCGCGCCTTTGTCGGGCCACTCAATCACTGCGACTGATTCTTCCGTGAAATAATCCCGAATGCCGACGTATTCCAGTTCTTCGGGATCGACCAAGCGGTACAGGTCAAAATGGTACACCGTCTTGCGGTCTAGCTCGTAGGGTTCGACCAGGGTAAACGTGGGGCTTTTTACAGACCCCCGGTAACCTAGCCCCCGTAATAAGCCGCGGGTCAATGTGGTTTTCCCGGCGCCTAAATCACCGTACAAATAGATCACGGAGCCGGAACCGCTTTGATTCAAGGCTTGCGCCAGTCGCTCCCCCAAGGCAAGCATACTGGATTCTTCCGCTACGAAAATAGGGTCCATCGCCTATACCTGGTTTAGACCGGATTGATCAATCTCCGAATATGGGCGTAAAGATCGGTGGCCAGCAAACCGCGCTCACCCTCACTCGCGGCCAAATCCGCCGCCCGTGCGTGTACATAGACACCTGCCGCTGCGGCGGTGGCAAGATTGCGAGATTGACCGGCCAAAGCCGCAATGATGCCGGTTAGAATATCCCCCATACCACCACTGGCCATACCGGGATTGCCGGCATCACACAAATGCATGTCCCCTTCACCACTGCAAACAAGTGTTCCGCACCCTTTCAATACACAGATGGCGCCGTAGCGCTGACAAATTTGTTCAGCGGCGTAAAAACGGTCGTTTTGGACATCTTGCACAGATCCGTTGAGCAGCCGCGCCGCTTCCCCCGGATGAGGTGTCAGCACCCAATTGGCGCGTTCGCGTGGCTGTGCGGCCAACAGGTTCAACCCGTCGGCATCCAGAATCAAGGGTACGTTGCTCTGCATCACGGTGTCGAACAACATACGGGCCCAGTCGTCTTGCCCCAAACCCGGACCCAATGCCACTACATCCGCTTTATCCAACAAGGGCAGTAAATCGCTTTTTTGGCTTATGCCATGACACATCAATTCCGGTTGGTTAACGTTGACCAGCAATGCGTGTTCAGGCCGGGTGGCGACACTCACCAGTCCCGCACCGCTGCGAGCGGCGGCTTCACTTGCCATACGCACGGCGCCTGTCATGCCCGAGTTACCACCCACCACCAACACGTGCCCGCACTGGGTCTTATATGTACACGCGGCCCTTCTAGTAAACAGCTCCGCAAAATCCTCGGCGACCATGCGTTGCGCCGCGGGTGTTGTGTCGACATATACTTCTTGTGGTACCTCTAAATCATTGAACACAATCCGGCCGCAGTAACCCGGCCCGGAGGCGGTAAACAAGCCTTGTTTCATGCCGATAAACGTAATAGTCATGTCGGCTTGCACCGCAGCGCCTAATACCCGTCCGGTATCGGCGTGCAGCCCCGAAGGTATATCCACCGCCACCACAGCGATGCCTTGCGCCTTGGCGCGATTAATATTGTTAATGGCTTCCTGCCATTGGCCGGTCACATCGCCCTGCAGGCCGGTGCCTAGCATGGCATCCACCACCACATCGAACATCTCAAACGTATGAGCATCGTATTGATAAACGCTGACGTGCGAGCCTTCGAGCCGATCGTACGCCGTCAAGGCGTCGCCTTTAAGTTTGGCCGGATCACCCAACAGATAAACCATTACACGGAATCCCGCCGCGTCGGCCATGCGGGCAATGACAAAACCATCGCCGCCATTGTTGCCGGTGCCGCAGACCACAGCAATGCGTTTCGCCCGTGGGTAATGACTGATGATGGCATTAAAGGCGGCGCTGCCGGCTCGCTCCATGAGCTTCATGCCGGGAATGCCGATTTCTTCTATGGCAATGCGATCCAGTTCTCGAACTTGTTCCGCGCGATATAAGTTTTTCGGTAGTTCGCTCATAGGGGTATTATTAGTGGTTCGTGGTTCGTGGTTCGTGGTTCGTGGTTCGTGGTTCGTGGTTCGTGGTTCGTGGTTCGTGGTTTATTAGTAAAGAGTTCGCGATGGGAAAACAATACTCTAACTTGGATTTTTTGCAACTGGCGCAACACATCAAAGCGTGGGGTGAAGCCCTGGGCTTTCAGCAAATTGGTATCGCCGGCACTGATTTGTCCGGCGCCGAACGGCATTTGTTGGACTGGTTAAACCGGGGGTTTCACGGCGAGATGGACTATATGCATCGCCACGGCAGCAAACGCAGTCGCCCTGCGGAATTGGAGCCGGGCACTTTGTGCGTCATCAGCGCGCGCATGGACTATTCGCCTCCTGATGCGGCTGATCCGGAGTTTGTGTTACACCAGGCCGATCTGGCCTATCTGTCCCGTTACGCTTTGGGCCGGGACTATCACAAAGTTGTGCGGCATCGTTTACAGCAATTGAGCCATCACATCGCGCAACACATTGGCCCATTCGGTTACCGGGTATTTTCCGACAGCGCCCCGGTGTTGGAGAAAGCCTTGGCGGAACAAGCCGGCTTGGGCTGGATAGGTAAACATTCCAATCTCATTGAGCAGCAAACCGGTTCATGGTTTTTTCTAGGAGAAATTTACACGGATTTGCCACTACCGGCGGATACTATGAGCACCAACCATTGCGGCAGTTGCCGGGCGTGTATCGATGCGTGTCCGACTCAAGCCATTGTGGCGCCCTACCAAGTGGATGCCCGGCGTTGTATTTCCTACTTGACCATTGAGCTAAAAAGCGCGATTCCCGTTGCATTGCGTCCTCTCATGGGTAATCGCATTTATGGTTGCGATGATTGCCAGTTGGTTTGCCCGTGGAACCGGTTTGCCGAATCCAGTGTGGAACCGGATTTTAAAGTACGCCATGGGTTGGATGCCCCGGATTTGATCACTTTATTCAGCTGGGATGAGCAGGTGTTTTTACGCCATACCGAAGGCATGGCGATTCGCCGCATCGGTTATGAATGTTGGCTGCGCAATATCGCGGTGGCTTTAGGCAATGCCCTGAGCGATAAGGATATTCAAGGCAACGCCGCGAAAACTTCGGAAATTGTGGCGGCCCTGCAGGCCCGTCTGCAACATCCCTCCGCATTAGTACGAGAACACGTGATCTGGGCGCTGGGCAGGCAATAGACTTAAACCGTGGAGGCATTGGACGATACACACTATACTGTTATTAAAATTGAAAATATTTTCCAGGGGTCATGCGCGAAATCAACCAAGTCGCACTAAAAGCCAAACAAGCCGTTGTATTGTTAGCAGTATTGGTGCTGGCGGCCGGATGTTCATCCACGCCCGGCCTCGACTCGCCTTCTGTGATCTCAACTGCGCGTCCCGACAGCGGCCATCTCCGGGAACGTTTAAACCAATATTTCTTAGCCTGGCACGGCGTGCCCTATAAGATCGGCGGTCAAGACAAGCACGGTATCGATTGTTCCGGTTTTGTCCAACTTACTTATAAAAATGCTTTGGGAATCAACATCCCCCGCTCTACTGATTTATTACTGAAGACCGGCAAACAAATCTCCCGCAACCAATTGGCCGTGGGTGATTTGGTGTTTTTTAAAACCGGTTTTTCCAAACAACACGTCGGAATCTATGTGGGCAACGGCCAGTTTATTCACGCTTCCAGCTCGAAAGGCGTCATGAAATCCAACCTCAAATCCCCGTATTGGTCCAAACATTATTGGAAATCCAATCGCGTCCTGAGCATATAAAATCAATCCCCACTCCAAGGAATTACCTAAGAATGACGTAAACCGGTGTTAAACCTAAATTCATCAGCTGATCGCTTCAATGAGGTGTTAAGCGCATGTGTATTATCAACAAACTAGTTAAATGGACATTCACTTGTTGAGTGAAGGCGCTACGCCATGCATAGCAGCCCTGAGTGCCCGCCTGGCTATACATAAAAACTCGCTAAGGACCGGGCCATTAACTCCTTTTTCTGTTACGCCAGTCGAACACTCAGGACTACTCTGCACGGCGTCCAACTGATGATTTTAGGTTAAAAAATTTGCCCGGCCGGTCGATAACCTTGGATATCGTCCAAATATTCCATTTTTAGGCAGTTAAATACGTGAATTTAAAGCTTTTTACCCACTGGGCTGCTGGTGCGCGCTTATCTATTGCCTCGAGTTATTGCCTGTTGTGGTCCGGTCAAAGCCTGGCTCAGGATCTCGCTCAACCATTCTCAATCGATTCAGAGTTGCCCATTCCGGCGTGGATGGTCGGCGCCTTGGCCGCTTTGGTCTTGTTCGCGGTCGCGTTTGTGGTTGATTATATTCGCGGTTTAAAGACCAAACTCGCTGATATTGAATCCGACTTGGCCCGATCCTCGGCCGAATGGGCCTATGCCATGGATTTTTTGGAAGATCCAATGTACTTAGTGGACTTGGACGACCGGCTTATACGGGCGAATCGCGCGTTTTTCAATCAAATCGGTAAAACGCCGGAACAAGCTTTAGGTCATGACGTGCGCAGCTTAATCCATTTAAAGCCCGAGAAAACACCTTGCCCCGCCTGCGCCGCGCGCCTGGACCGGCGCGATGCGTTTTTCACCAAAGAAGCCGACGATCCCACCAATCCTACCGGACGCCCCATAGAAGTGACCATACGGGTGGTAAAAGACGACCTAGGCCGCCCCATCGGTATTTTTCAAGGACTACGCGACCTCAGTCATTTGCGCCAGACTGAACAAGCATTGCGCGAAAGCCAGAACCGCCTGGCGAATGCCCAACGCATCGCCCGGGTGGGGAACTGGGACTGGGACGCGAAAAAAGACGAACTCATTTGTTCCACCGAACTTTACAATATCTTTGGTATGGAAAAGACCAATGGACCTATAGCCATGGAAACCTTTATTCAACGGCTGCCATTGA
>JASFLF010000178.1:0-6857 GCA_050118235.1 Gammaproteobacteria bacterium
TTTGATTGTCATGGATTGCGCTTCGGCGCAGTTCGGCAGGCAATCCGGTGGCGTGAATAATCGGTTTTGCAGTTCCTGTAACAGCGCTTTGCTGGGAAATTCCGCTTTAACGTTGTTTGGAATACCGAACAATCCCGTAGCCGTAACACAGAACAGCAAGACGGAAGTCAATGAAGTCAACGAGGGAAATCGCCAACCCTCATTTTTATTTACACGTACATTGAGTAGCCCCAGGATAAATACCGTGACTAAAATGACCCGAATCCAACCCAGCAGGGAATTGGCCAGCGGCCCTATATAGGTAATATGGACTTTTTGTTGTGTGTTTACCGGCCCACTCCAGGAAAAGTTGACACGGTTCCACTGCCATTGGGGCAGTCCGGGTCCCGTCTGCAGGATGGCGTTTGGATCGTACACTTCCAGTTTGGGTCGTTTTTCATATTCGCGTAGGGAATCTTGCATAGAAGGCAGGCTGCGGCCCGCAAACCGTTCAGAGTCTCTACGCGCTTCCTCGCCTGCGATACCAGGTTCCGCCATTTGCTTTTGCAGTGGTGCCTTGGGTTTTTGAATCATGCGTTCTTGAAACATGGGTTCTTGAGACACCTGGTCAGTTCCCGAAGGCGCCCGCGCCATTGAGGGCACGGCCGGTAGATAATAACTTTCCAGTTGCGGGTATAGGCTGGTGCGGATTTGTTGGATAAAAAACGGTACAGTAATTAGGATTAGCGTAGTTAAAGTAATGTTCCGATAAATCAATGTCCAGCGACGAAATCGACCGCTGGGCAGCACTCGCAATAACGCAAATCCCAGGATTACAAACAGCCAAATCCATACAGGCGCGCTGGCTTCGTGATAGATCAATGTCAGGGTAAGTAATGCGATCACCCCCAAGACTTTGCCCCATAATCTGCCCACTGCGGCGGTGATCAGCAACACTAGGAAAATATCCAATAAGGTCCAGCGGTTGAGCCAAGTAGCGGAGACATGGTCGGCGCCGCGAATGGAAAATACTGTGTATCCCGGCGGCACATTCAATGTGGTGCTGACGGTATTGAAGTTCTGATTCCAGCCAACGGCGGGCAACGATTGGATATCGGCGCTGAGCATGCTGTCCGCGGCCAGTTGTATATTACCTTGCCTGACTTCCACGCCGGTGCGTTCGCCATCTGCCAGTCGGGTAATATATTGCGGCATACCGTTGATGCTAACTCGTCCCAGTACTATCGGGGGATTCATCTCCAACCGCCAGTCGGTTTTTTTCACGCCACTGATTTGATCTTGCACGGTGTATCGATCACCGGCAAAGCTGAGCCATAAGCTGCGGTTTAATGACAAGTTGTCAGCGCCGGGGTCCGGGTCGCCACGGCGTTCTTCATCAAACGTCATAGTCTCCCCGGTCAGCACGCGATAAGCCGGTAACTGTTTCCAGTTGTCGGGTAACAAAGTCTGTTGGGGGTCTATGGGAGTGACGCCGCTGATGTTGACAATGCGGTACCGGGGATGGGCGTTGAATACCCAGATTTCTTGATCTACCCAGGTTCCAGATGGTTTTTGCAGGGTAAGTTTGTTTAACGGTCCCACGTGACGCATGGTCACCTCTATACGCCAGCGCCCTGGTTTGATTTGTAGCGTTAACTTATGGCTGGAATCCAAACGGGCGGGTAACGGGCTTTGCAGGCGCAGGGGAATAAATTCTTCGCTTAAAGGCAGATCCAGAGAGATTTCCCTGGCGCCGCCGGCCACTTGAACATCCATGTAAAAAGTAATTAGCGCGGGAATACTGTCGTCGATGTGCCGGAATACCTGCAGTTCGAAACGGTCCTCCACTTTTTGCGCTTGCTCGATTTGCAGCCACAATCTATCGTTTTCGATCCTGGGAAAATTGACCGGTGTGCCCTCAAGCGTGACGGCCATCAAGGCGGTGGGTTTAGGCAAGGCGAGTGATTTCGGCAGGGTATTCCATTGTAAACGGCCCTTGATGGTGTAATTGCCTGCGCCAACCTGGATGGCGGGCGCGTCATTGCGGGAAATGACTACGGCGGGTTTGCCGTTCAGTGTTACGTCGATTGGCCAATATTGTGCTTCCCCTGGGAGCATCAGCCAGCTCTCCTCGAACACCTGCCATCGCTGGCTGAATTCCCCGCCGGAGGCGCCCAGAGACAGTTTTAACTCGTCCGGCCAGGCGCAATAAAACTGTTCAAAACTGGAATATAAAAACGGACAACGTTTGTGCTCCTGACCCTGGGATACCCAATCGACCCACGGTTTTAGCGGTTCAGGGACTTCTTCAACTTTCAATGGCTTAGCGTCAGCCGCACAGAGGCAACAAAATGCTACTGCAAATAATAGCAAGCGTAGAGTTGAGGCGTTCATAAGCGATGTAAACGTATTGTTATGTAATTGGGGTTACTGTGTAGTAGTAATTATAGACATATTTAACCCGAGCAGCGGTTTGTCAGAATTTTTCATTTTTCGTGACCGAATCTACAGATTGTTGTGCTTAAATTCCCACGCATATGCCAATATCGGTTTAACCACAGGAATCACACTATGTTTGTCGCTCACTTGCCCGCAGGATATTTGATTACTCGATATTATTTGCGCACTTTTGATAACAACTCCACAAAAAGCAATACCATGAAATACTATGTCTGGTTCGGCTTGTTCTGCAGCGTGTTGCCGGATATAGATTTGATTTATTTTTACCTGATTGATCACCGGCAACATGCGCACCATACATACTGGACGCATATTCCTTTGTTTTGGGTTTTGTTCAGTGGATTATTGTATTTCGGAGCCAAGGCTCTGTTCACAAAGAATGTCGGGCTGGCAAGCGTGATATTGCTAGTGAATACCCAGCTGCATCTGTTGTTGGACTCAGTGGCGGGTGGGATTTACTGGCTGTATCCGTTGAATGGTGGAAAATACCGGTTGTTTGAAGTTACGGCCCAGTTTGACTGGTGGGTGTGGAATTTTATTTTACATTGGACTTTTTTGTTTGAGCTGTTAATCATCGTTACCGCGGCGTATTTCGTTTGGGAAGACAGAAAATTTACGCCTGCGAAAGCGGCGGAGCAATATGATTCATAAGCAATTCAACTTGCAGCATCCGCCTCTTTCAACGTGCTTAATTTTATGAAAACGCTGTCATTTGCGTCGCCCATCCACACCTGACCGTCCTGGATGGTGCATTGCAGGTGCATGGATCTTTGAGTTAAATTCGCCAGAGACTTTATCGCGTCTTCCGGCAGGCTGACTACCGTCAAATTGCCAAAGCGCCCGAGGGCCACTTGGTTGTGACGCCACCAAACCTCTGCGGCCCGTTGATTGTATGTGTAAATGAATACCTGACTCGCGCGCCCACAGGCTTTGCGAATGCGTTTAATATCCGGTTGACCAACTTCCATCCATAGTTTGATATCACCGCTTAAGTTTTTTTGCCATACATCGGGCTCGTCTTCTGTGCTGAGTCCTTTGGTGAATTCAAGACCCTCGTCCGAGTGCAGAGCGAACACCAAAAGCCGTGCCATCATGCGTTCGTCGTTCTCGGAGGGATGCCGGGCAATGGTTACCACATGAGTCCGATAATGGTTGCGGTCCATGTCGGCAATTTGTAGTTCGGCTTTGAATATGGTTGCTTTTAAGGCCATGGTTGGTTGTAAGTTGGTTGTAAGTTGGTTGTAACGTGCGTGCCTTAAAATAAATTCTTGCCCAATGGAAAATATCATGTTATACCTATCGCCATGAACACAATCAAGACTCAATTCAAATCCAACGACATTGTCGTGACTTGGCTATGGCTGAAGTGGCACAAACACTCCATCCGTGGTCATTTATCATTGTGTAATAAATAATGTAAAACATATGGCTGCGGATCTTACCGCAGCCGTCCTGAAGTTCCATTCCACCCCTGCCGTAAGATTCGCCGCCTTAACCAACAAAAGGGGCGAATATGAAACCATCAACTGAAGCACATTCTCAAAATTATTACCTCGTTGGGGTGATATTGGTATTAATCGGCACGTTGTTTTTCTCCGCCAAATCCATTTTTATTAAAAAAGTATATGAATACGGCATGGACACGGATTCGTTGATGGTATTGCGTATGGCCATGGCGGCGCCGTTCTATTTGTTTGTTTACTTGTTGGGCGTCAGACCGCTTCGTAATAGGATTGCAAAACCGGATATTGTGACTATATGTGCTATCGGCGTGTTGGGTTACTACGTGGCGAGTTATTTGGATTTGAGTGGGTTGATGTACATTACTGCTAGCTTTGAACGTATGATTTTGTATTTGTTTCCGAGCTTCGTTTTAATCATTTCCGTTTTCTTTTTCAAGCACAAACTTACGTTGACCGAAGTCTCGGCCTTTGTTCTCAGCTATCTTGGCATTATGGTGATCTATGTCCAGGATTTTCAATCCTACGGGCATGAGACGACTAATGGCATGTTGTTGGTATTAGGCAGTGCCTTGGCGTTTTCCGTGTTTGTGGTATTAAGTGGAAAATACATTGCAAAAGTCGGCGCTACGCAATTTACCAGCATTAGCATGTTAGGGGCGTCCGTTGCCGTTTTTCTGCATTATCTTTTCAATGTAAAAAGCAATTTGGGGATGTATGAAAATCAGGCCTATGGTTTGGTATTTATACTCGCGTTGTTTTGCACCGTGCTTCCTTCCTATTTAATCAACATGGGAATCAAACGCATCGGTGCGCCACGCGCCGCCATTGTCGGCACGATTAGCCCGGTGTTTACTGTAGTGATGGCGTATGTATTTTTGAATGAAGTCAGTACGACCATGCATATCGCTGGTTTTGTGTTGGTAATAATGGGTATCGCGCTTATTACTTTGTCCAAGCATGTGCGGATATTGCAGCCAAAACAATCAGCGACTGAATAAAGATGATTTGTCGTAGGATTGGGTGGGCGGGATAAAATAGAAAAATAGTAAAGGCTAACAAGCTCATGAAAGCTCCGGGTAAAAACAACAAGGCCACGGATTGGCGGGGGTTGGCCCGGTCCGCCGCTGCCACGACAAATTGACAGTATTCTTCTTCTCAGACGGTTCTTACCGGCCAAAGGCAAATACTGTTCGACGTGGAAATCAACAAAGATGCGACCTATATTGTGACTGCGCCCCGCGGCGATACATAGGGAATCGGATAAATCAGCAATGTGGCAATGGCATAAGGCCAGCGTAACCGGCGAAAAATCGGATAGGTTTCAAGCTTTAAATTGGGCCACAAAAGATAGGTTGTGCCGATGTCACCGATACGGGCGATTAAGATAAGAACGGCTAATAGATGGGGGAGGTAGTCTGCGCTGGTAACGTTCATGGATCCTTACCGGCGATTTGTTGATGTCTTATTGGATAGCGTCGTTAACTGCAATCTATACGCCATCAAAAAAATCTACAACTCCGGTTTCCAAGGAATACTCGGCACCGACTACCAACAAACCATCGGTCTCGATAAAATTTTCTAGAATCTCAGAACCATGTCTTAGGTGATTGGCTGAGGCCATAACATTTGCGCGTACCGCTTCGCTTACCAAAGCATCTGCGTCGTATTCTGGTTTGGAGGGAATGAGTCCTTGTACGGCGGGTTTCACGCGGTCAACAATAGAGCTGATATTTTTCGATGGACTGTCTTTGCCGCGGGTCAACTCGTCGATGGTGGCAAGGACGGCGCCGCATTGCGTGTGACCCAGAACTACCACCAGCCGGGTACCATATAGCGATACCGCAAACTCCACACTGCCGATCTGGGAGGGCGCGACGATGTTACCGGCAACCCGAATAACAAATAAATCCCCCAGCCCTTGATCAAATACTATTTCAGCAGGTACGCGTGAGTCGGAGCAGCCGAGAATAATGGCAAACGGTTCTTGTCCCGCAACGAGTTCCTCGCGCTTAGTGTGGGATGACCAAGCCTCAAGCGCGCGCACGTTCGAGGCAAATCGTTGGTTTCCTTCGCGAAGTCGTTCCAGTGCTTGTCGTGCATCAATTTTTGTTGACATAGATCTGTAATTTGGCCACGTTGCAAATAAACCAGGAAGGTTAAGACAGACAAAAGCAATATTACCATACAAGAACAGCCACCGGCTATCAAAATGCCCTCGGCTTGGGCTGGCTTAGTGGGAGTCCGTTTCGCGTAATTGTTTTTTTCAACTGTTCAACAATCCATTGTTATTTGAGCTATGTTATGGAATAGTTGTCGAAAATAAACTAGTTTTTGATAATCCAATACATCAAAAATTGTGAGAAAAAGCCATGAGCGTGGAATCTACTTCTACATCGTCACGGGTTGAAAAAATATGGCTCAATTCTTATCCCAAAGGGATATCGGCAGAAGTCGATGTAAACGCATTTTCTTCCATTGTAGGGGTACTGGAACATAGTATCGAGCGGTTTGGCCGCAGACCTTCATTCGCCAATATGGGCACTGAACTAACTTACGCCGATCTTGGGCAAAAAACACGCGATTTCGCCGCTTATTTGCAGCAAGAGTTGGGTTTAAAGAAAAACGATATAATTGCCATCATGTTGCCGAATCTATTGCAATATCCTATTGCGATTTTCGGCGCTTTGCGGGCGGGCCTCACAGTCACCAATGTCAATCCTTTATATTCGCCTCGTGAGCTAAAACATCAATTGATAGATTCGGGTGCGCGGTGCATCGTGGTGCTGGAGAATTTTTGTGACAAATTAACTCAAGTTATCGCGGACACCCAAGTGGAAACAGTTATTACCACGCGTATTGGCGATATGTTGCATTTCCCAAAATCGGCGGTTGTAAATTTTGTGGTTAAGAATATAAAAAAAATGGTGCCACCCTTTAATCTGCCTAAGGCAATAA
>JASFLF010000179.1:0-6851 GCA_050118235.1 Gammaproteobacteria bacterium
TCGCTCAAGTCCGGGCGCGGAACGCGAAAACTGTGGTCCCGGCGTGGATCGACCACCATATAGGTTCGCGCTGGCATGTGGCAGGAGACACATTGGGCTGCCTGGCTGCCCTCCGCGTGATGGTGATGTTTCTGATTATTGAATCGTTTGCTACTGTGACAGCGGGTGCACAGGTCGTTTCCCTGGGCCTTTGTTTTTAAACTGTGCGGATTATGGCAATCACTGCAGATAACCCCCGCTTTGTACATCTTGCTCTGCAAAAAGGAGCCGTAGACATACACCTCATCCTTGATTTGTCCATCGGCAAAATACAATTCCTCGGTCAGCAACGCTGGCGCGTGGGTATCCAATAACGGTTTTCCCTGACGGTAGTCATCGGTAAAGACACCGCGGCGCGCGTGGCATCGTGCACAGATATCCAGTTGCACATTCGTATTAGCCTGGGAACTTCGCCTGGCAATGATCTGGCTGGGTTCAAGTTGCCATTGACTATTAGCTGTATCCGTTAAACTGACAACCAGGCCTTTGTCTTTAATTTTGCTCCACGAATCATCTTGTTCTGTGGTATTGGCCCACTTGAGGTGATTGGAAGCGGGTCCATGACAGGCTTCGCAAGATACATCGATCTCTGACCATTTTGTTTGGTAGGAATCACTGGCCAGGTCGTAATTCTTTCGCAAGTTGGTGGAGTGGCATTCAGCACACATGATATTCCAGTTCTGATAAATACCAGTCCAATGCAATGGATCTTTGTGGTCAACGTTTTCGTTGGGGTAAAGGTGTATCCAGCGTTGACCTCCCTGGTCTTTTGGGCGGGTATCCCAGACAATGTTCAGGGCCTGTAATCGACCGCCGGGAAATTCAATCAGGTATTGTTGTAACGGCGTGACGCCAAAGGTGTATTTGATTTCGAACTCCTGCAATTCGCCTTGTGCGTTGTCGGTTTTGACATAAAATTTGTTATCTTTTTTATAAAAACTGGACGTGACATCATGATAGCGGTACTGGGTGTTATTAAAGTCACCAAGCGCGGTGGCATCAGTTGCTTCCTGCATGGCGAGGTCATGATGTGAATTTTGCCAGCTCTTGTATTGCTCCTCATGACAGGCCGCGCAGGCTTGCCGTCCGACGTATTCTGCTTTGGTGGGAGTGAACTTTCCAGTGTCTGACAACTCCTGTTCGGGGCTGGAAGGCGTTTGCGAGCCTGTTGTATGCAGTTGAGTGGATTCTGGAATTGACGATAGTTGGTACTGATATAGCAATATCACTCCGAGCGCGAGTAACATCAGAATGACGAGCATTAACGGTTTACGAGGCATGGTTATTTTTCTGGTTTAATAGGTATTACAATTAAAAGCTAGGAGGGACGACGGCTTCCCTTCCGAATCTGTTATACAACGGTGTTGCACTGCAAACGAGTGCAACACATATTATATCGCAGTCAATCCGTCGTCGTACAACGATATTATTTACTGACCAATGACCTCAGACAATGGATTGCCAACGGAACCTGATGGCGGTTTAACACCGAGCAAGGCTGACAGGGTGGGGGCAATGTCGTAGGGTGTGACCGGCCGGCTTACTTTACGGGGTTGCAGGTCCGCACCGGCAAACATAACGGGTACATAAGTATCATAACGCCAGGGTGAGCCATGGGTTGATGCGACCGTCAAACCGTCAAAATCATTGATAAATACATTCGGCTCGAAGACCAGATAGATGTCACCGGAACGTTTCGAGTGAAAGTTTCGCAAGATGGCTCGATTCAGCAAAGTATCCGGCAGGCTGGCGGTGCGCAGTGCGGTACTGGATATGGCAGCCGCTACGCCCTCGAATTTTACTAACTCAGCAGCAACCACTTTTTCCACTTCGGCTAGGTCAAGGCCTTTTTCACGAATCAGCTCGAGATTGAGATAGACATAAGGTTGAAAAAAAGCTTCTATAAGTTCTTCGCCAATATCAAAACGCTTTTTCAGTGCAGCGATGGCCGGTGTCTTATCTAGAGTCTTGGTATCAAAGTAATGGGCATCTTCAATACCTAACTCATGTAAATGCCCAGGAACTTCCGGTTGACCGTGATCCGCAGATAGCACAATCAAGGTATTCGTTAAACCAACTTTCTGTTCAACATACGCCAGTAACTCCGCCAGAGTTCGATCCAAATGCGCAATGTTATCTTCACTTTCCAGGCTGGAGGCTCCAAACAGATGCCCCACGTAATCGGTGGAGGAAAAACTAACTGCTAGATAATCTGGTACGTCATCCTGGCCGAGTTGTTCGTTGTCCAATAAGGTCTTGGCAAAATCCAGCGTTAACTCGTCTCCCGCCGGACTTAGTGTCAGGCGTGTTGTTAGATATTTATCACCCGCTTCTCCGTAAGCATGGGGGAAAGTACGGCCAAAACCGGGAAAGTCAGTTTCGTATTCGCGATCATCGGCTTTGCCAAACAAATATTTTTCTATTGGATACTGTAATTCCCAGGTCTTGCCGGCATAGGCAGCAGCAGGCTTGCGCGCATTCCACGCGGTAACCCACTCCGGATATTTTTCATAATAATAAGTGCTGGTAACAAACTCGCCGCTGGATTTGGAAAACCAGAACGCTTTACCGGCATGGCCCGCCAATGATACCGCACCACGATCCTTAACAGATACGGCGAAAATTTTTGATTGACCGTTAAAGTGCACCGCCAGTTCATCACTGAAGGTCGATGATAGAATCCCCGCCGGTGAACGACCATCGACTTTTGCTGCCTTCTGTGTAGGATCAATCTCCGTTTTCTTATCGACATCTGCGCCGGCAGTGAGAAGCCGATACTGTGCATCTTCAATATTATAAGTTAACCGGCCTTTCTCGCGATCAAACCAGACATTACCAATCATACCGTGGGCTGCCGGTACAGAGCCGGTTGCCAGCGAAACATGCCCTACAATGGTTTCGGTATTGGCGTGTTGGTATTGAGCATTGGTGTAGTCGATACCCTGTTCCATAAGGTAGCGAAAGCCGCCATCACCGAGCATATGGGCATAACGTTTCGGCAAATCACCGCGCAGGGCATCCACAGTAATCTGCAATATCAAACGTGGCTTGGCTTGTACTGTTTTGTTTAGCGCGGAATTTGCTGTTGCTGTAGTTGTTGTCGGCACGCTGGTTGTGCTAGATGATTTTTCGGGAGCGCAGCCTATCAACGTACCGATGGATAACGATACCAGCAACGTTGCGCGATATAAAGATGAAGTTTGTCTAGTCGGTAATTGAAACAACATGATGTTACTCCGCTAAAAAAAGGCCGCCCAGACGAGAGCGGCCCGATTGTACTACGCACGAGAGATAACAACCTACCGGATGGGTTATCTACCAGAGCCCATTTCCTTTAACTTCTCTTCTATCTTGCTGAGATTAAAGGAACCGGGCGCCTGACTCGGGGGGTAATCCTTCATGGACATCAGGAATTTTGTGGCCAGACCCTGTATGGGTACGAGCACAAACGGGCGGTCCAGGAACCAGTCGTTATAGGTGTTCGAATTGTGCTGCGCTTTTTCAAACGGATCACGACGCAGGTTAAAAAGTAAAGGTATTCGCAGTTCTGTGAAGGGTTCACGCCATACACCGAAAGCCTGACCACGATTTTCCAGGAATACGACTTTCCAGTCGTCGTAACGGGCGGCAACGATCTGGCCATCATCGTTGACGTACCAGAATTCGTGACGCGGAGATTGGTCAGTCTTGCCGCTAAAGTAGTCCAGCATATTGTAGCCGTCGATATAATTTTTATACTTGCGGCCGTTGACTTTTACACCCTTAAGCAGTTTTTCCTTGATATCCGGCGCACCAGCGACAGCAGCGAACGTCGGCAACCAATCTTCGTGCGCAACGATACCATTTAGCGTGGTACCGGCAGGGAAATGATCCGGCCAACGCACAAACGCAGGTACGCGGTAAGCGCCTTCCCAGTTGGAATTCTTCTCACTGCGAAATGGTGTGGTGCCCGCGTCAGGCCAGGTGTTGTAATGCGGGCCGTTATCCGTGGAGTACATAACGATGGTGTCTTTGGTGATACCTAGGTCATCAAGTGTTTTCAGAAGCTTGCCCACATGACCGTCATGCTCAACCATGCCATCGGAATATTCATCCTGACCGGACTTGCCGCGGTGTTCTTTTTTTACATGGGTTCGGAAGTGCATGCGTGTGCCATTCCACCAGACGAAGAAGGGTTTGCCCGCTTTGACTTGTTTTTCCATGAAAGCGATTGCAGCATCGGAGGTTTCGTCGTCAACGGTTTCCATGCGCTTCTTGGTCAGTGGTCCGGTGTCTTCGCATTTCTGCTTGCCCATTTTTCCGAAGCGAGGATCTTCGGTGGGATCATCTTTGTCAGTGGCATAACAGTGGAGCACGCCGCGCGGTCCGAAAGTTTCCAGGAAAGTCTTACCGTTTTTCAGCTTCATGTCTCTTGGGTAATCTTCGTTTTCCGGTTCCTCTTCGGCGTTAAGGTGGTACAGGTTTCCGAAGAATTCATCGAAACCGTGGATCGTCGGCAGATGTTCGTTGCGGTCGCCCTGATGATTCTTACCGAACTGCCCGGTGGCGTAACCCTGACCTTTGAGGACAGTTGCCATGGTCACGTCCGTTTTCTGCCAACCTTCTTTTGCGCCGGGAAGGCCAACTTTGGTCATACCGGAACGCACCGGTACTGAACCACTAATGAATGCAGCGCGACCTGCCGTGCAACTTTGTTGTGCGTAGTAATCGGTAAAGGCTACGCCTTCATTGGCGATGCGGTCGATATTGGGCGTCTTATAGCCCATCATGCCGCGGTTATTGTGACTGATATTCCAGGTGCCGATGTCGTCCCCCCAGATCACCAGTATGTTAGGTTGCTTAGCTGCCATGGCAGTACCGGTTGAAAGCATGACAAGCATGATCAATATTTGTACAATACGAAGTTGTTTGTTTAGTAATTTCATTATTGACTGTTCCTTGTTGTTGCAAAAATTGAGGTAATGATCGCATACTATTGGTTCAGCCAAATATCAAAATCCGGCAAAAAAAACTAACTTAAAACGTATGGATAATATCTATACATTTCGAATGCAAAGTCACGATTTTGATGAGATTTCAGTAAGTCTTGATCGCTGGCACCAATCCTATCGGCAACTCAGTGCTGGGGCCTTTCAGGGTGATCTACATTATGTACATATTAATGGTGTCGAGCTATTCGAACTGTTTTGGGGGCAGGTCATTCACTACCAGGGATTAACCCCGCCGGGCTCCATTGGTTTTGGTTTACCGCTGAACCTGATGGGGGAATCACTTTTTTTAAACCATCCGATCAATGATTGTGATCTATTGATACAACGTTCTGGTCAGGAAGGTGACCTGGTAGGCAGTCAGCATTTCAGGATTCATGTGTTAACTATCAATGAACAACACTTCTTTGAAAAGGTAAGGCTGTTAACAGGATTGAATAGTCAAATCCTGTTGAAGAATATCGATACGATTGCGCTTGAGCCGACTATTGCTACTATGCTACGTAACAAGTTTCAGAAATTAATATGGCAGGCAAACGACAATACGGCAGATACAAAGGCATCAATAGGCAAAACACGCAACATTGCTTGTTTAGCTGAAGACATCATTGATTATATTGCCGCTATTGTTACCACCGGCCACGATGAACAGCCGCGCCTTAGGTTGATGCGACAGCGTGAATTGGTAAGAAAAACAAAAGAAATTATCTTGAGTCAATCCAGTAACGCTCCGCGCACCCATGATTTATGTACAAGTTTGGGAACCAGTGAACGAACGTTACGAGATGCTTTTAAAGTATGTACCGGGATAAGTCTTACTGCCTACCTCAAGGCATTTCGTCTTAATCAGGTCAGGGCTATCTTGAAATCTACATCGCCGACTAATGTCCAGATACAGGATGTGGCTTTCAGCTGGGGTTTTCAACATATGGGGCAATTTTCGGCAGACTACAAACGTTTGTTTGGTGAGTCGCCATCACAAACCTTGCATCATGTATAAGAAAAAACATCCAGCAAGACGGATTATTGCTGGGCAGTTTCTTCCCTGAGTTTTTCCATACCCAGTTCTTTCGACAAAAAAGTATCATCCTGCGTTGTTTGCGAAGGATTTTACAGCTTGCAACAACTAAAGCGCGGGTCAGGGAGGTCAGAAAGAAACTCTTGCTCATATTCGAGCCAGCTTATATTAGGAACAATTGCTCTCTGGTACGGTTTTCACAGGCCTGCCTTCGGAGTCGGTGCAGGCTTCGGAAGTACGGATATAGACCTCAATATCATACCCCCGGTCGGAATTTCGATAATCCACAATGGCGAATAGGCCTTATCTTGTCGCTAATCCTGCTCAGGTGGATTTATTTCAGCGTGCGTTAGAGAGAAGTGTTGCTAAAAACGGGCAAGAAAAAATGGAATCAGCAGGGCATTGACAAGATCGATAAAGAACGCGCAAACCAGAGGTACGACGATGAATGCCAAATGCGAAGCTCCGTAGCGGGAGGTTACCGCTGACATGTTGGCCATAGCAGTCGGCGTGGAACCCATGGAAATGCCGCCAAAGCCTGCGGACACTACCGCGGCATCGTATGTGCGGTTGAGCGCGGGAAAAACCACAAACAGGTTGACGGCCACAGCGAGCAGGAATTGAGCCGCTAAAATTGCCACTATGGGGCCGGCCATTTCAATTAATGTCCACAGTTGCATACTCATCAGAGACATGGCCAGAAAAGTACCGAGAGAGACGTCGGCAATCAGCGCCATGGTCGGTGTGCGAGTGGGCCAGGGCATGCCGGAAAAGCGTGGAAAGGAACCGGGTATAGTATTGGTTAC
>JASFLF010000180.1:0-6829 GCA_050118235.1 Gammaproteobacteria bacterium
CAGCCCTCACATCCATCGGCTCCCATACCGGTGAGAATAATCGCCAGTGTTTTCAACGGCTCGATTTTTACAGCCGAGCGGAACGTAATATCGACGCAAGGTTTATAATTTTGCCCGGCTTGGGCTTCCTTGATCCTAACTATCATTTTACCTACGCGGCGCTCCACCTCCATCTGCATGCCGCCTGGGGCCAACAGCGCCAAACCCGGCTTTAATTCATCGCCGTCTTGGGCTTCTCTAACCTCAATGCCGCACATCGAATTCAAGCGTTGTGCAAATGCCGTGGTAAAACTTCCCGGCATATGTTGTACCAATACAATAGGTGCCGCAAAGTCCTTGGGCACTTGTGTCAACACTTTTTGAAGAGCGACAGGCCCGCCGGTGGATGTACCGATTAACACCAGTTTAAACTGGCCTTTTTTGGTAGTGACGTGGCCATGTTGACTGACAGTCGGCCGGGCACCCGGGTTCAAGCGTGTCTGACCAGTTTGACCAGCAGGTTGGCCGGATATGCGCGACTGAGACCAATGTCCAGCAGGAGGATGGTAACCCATGCGTTTGGCCATTTGCCGCGCGACGGTAATGACTTTTTCGCACAACTGGCGTTTGGCGACTTCCTTATCGGTGGAGATATCCTCGAAACGTTTGGGCAGGAAATCCACCGCGCCGGCTTCCAGGGCATCAAGCGTCGCCTGGGCACCCTCGGTGGTCAATGAGGAGAACATCAGGATTGATACGTGTTGCGCGGCTAAAATTCTTTTGGTCGCCGTAATGCCGTCCATCATGGGCATTTCGATATCCATGGTAACAACATCGGGTTTCAAACGGCTGGATTTTTGTACGGCCTCGGATCCGTTCTCTGCGGTGCCGATCACCTTAATACGCGAATCCGATTCCAGCATTTCGGTAACGCGCCGCCGAAAAAAGGAGGAATCATCGACGACTAAAACCCGAACAACCATGAACTGGCCCCTTATATCCGCCGCGCATACCTTTGCATTAAACCAGGAATATCCAATATCAGTGATATGCGACCATCGCCTGTAATTGTGGCCCCTGCCAGCCCTTTCATGCCGTGCAACAAGGCACCCAGTGGTTTAATAACAACTTCTTCTTGCCCAATCAACGTATCGACGACAAACCCGATTCGTTGCACTCCCATACTGACTACAACCACATGCCCTTCTGTGGGCAACGGCTGGGCGAAGCCTTCCCTGACCAACCAATGCCGAAGATAAAACAACGGTAAGGCCTTATCACGCACCATAACCACTAGCTGGCCATCGACTACGTTTGTGCGCGTAAGATCCAAGTGAAAAATTTCATTAACGCTGGCCAGGGGTAAAGCGAAAATTTGCCGCTCCAACATCACCATCAAGGTTGGCATGATGGCCAGGGTCAGCGGCACTTTAATGATAATGATACTGCCTTTGCCCTTTCTGGAATCGATCTCAACACTTCCATTGAGTTGCACGATGCGGGTTTTAACCACATCCATACCCACTCCGCGGCCGGACACATCGGAGATTTCTTTTTTAGTGGAAAAACCCGGCGCGAATATCAAGTTGTAACAATCTTTCTCTTCCAACCGGGAGGCGGATTCCTCGTCCAATATGCCTTTTTCCACAGCGGCGCGGCGTAGTTGCTCGGCATCCATGCCTTTGCCGTCGTCCTCGATGGTCAGTAGAATATGATCGCCTTCCTGTTCCGCCGTTAAAATCACTGTGCCGACGCGCGGTTTACCGGCCTTAACGCGATCTTCAGGGGTTTCTATACCGTGATCCACGGCGTTTCGCACCAAATGCACCAAAGGATCGGCTAGAGCTTCCACTAAATTTTTATCCAGATCGGTATCTTCGCCTTGCAACTCCAGATTAACTTCCTTGTGTAGATTGCGCGCCAAATCGCGCACCACGCGCGGGAAACGCCCGAAGACCTTTTTAATGGGCTGCATGCGGGTTTTCATTACCGATGCTTGCAAATCCGCCGTGACCACATCCAAGTTGGCAACGACTTTGGTCATCTCTTCATCGCTTTTTATCGAATCCAGTGTCGCCAAGCGATTACGCACCAGTACCAACTCGCCCACCAGGTTCATAATATCGTCCAGGCGCTTGGTATCCACGCGTACGGTGGTTTCCCCTTGGGCTGCAACCTCTTTGGTTTTAGCCATGGCTTTGGCTTCCACGGCTCTGTTCGGTACCGCGACGGCAGGCATTGTGGTATCGCTGGCCGCAGGCGTAACCTTCGCCGCTGCAGGCTGAGGCTTGGTAGCCGCGGCAGGCTGCTGGTCCTTGCTGTGAATATGATCCAGTAAGGCGTCGAATTCTTCTTCGGTGATGAGTTCGTCTTTGGCCGCATCGGCATGAACACTGGGCTGATCGCGCCCACTGTCCTCACCATTTTTGTGTGGTTGCTGTTCACTGGCAACCGCCGGCGCGGTAGTGGATTTACGCTGCGAATCCAGTTGATCCAGTAAGGCTTCGAATTCTTCCTCGGTGATTTCATCTCCAGCGGTTATCGGTTGTGCTTCGGTTTGCGGCGCTTGGGATTGAGGGGCTTGCGGCTCTTTTGCAGCTGCTTTTACGGGAACGGAATGACCTGAGGCCAGCGAATCCAGCAGTTGTTCAAATTCTTCTTCGGTAATCTCATCAGAAGCCGCTTCAGAAGCGGGTGTTTCGGCGGGCGCTGGTTTCGCAACTGGTTCCACAACCGGCGGTTGCGATGGAGGGGATACAGCGGGTTGCATCAGCGCTTCCAGCCTGGCTAACAAACCGGGATCAGCGTGAGCCGGTTCTTCGCCGGAGCGCAATGTTTCGAATTGCTCGTTCAAGACATCCAGCACCGGCAGAATGACGTCCATGACTTCCGAGTTGACAAGACGCTCGCCGTTGCGCAACACGTTGAACACATCCTCGGCACGGTGACAGACATTGACTAATGCGTCCAGGCTGAGGAAACTCGCACCGCCTTTAATGGTGTGAAAACCGCGGAATACGGCATTGAGCAAGTCTTTGTCCTGGGGGCGATTTTCCAAATCAACCAATTGCTCTCCCAGTTGTTCCAGGATTTCACCTGCCTCAACTAAAAAGTCCTGCAATAATTCAGCGTCTTCTTCCATCGCCATGTTACTTACCTTAGAGATCGATTAACCTTAGCGAATACCTTAGCAAAAGCACCTTAGAGAAACCGAGGCTTTGCACATCTAAAAACCCAAGCTGGACAGCAAATCGTCCACATCGTCCTGGTTAGCCACAACATCTTTGGCTCCAACACCCGGGACATGCGGTCCTTCGGCAACCGTGTCCAGCCCCTGTTCTTCAGCCGGTTTGGCAAAACGGTCACCGGTTAGCCGGATTAATTCAACTAAGTTGCCTTCGACTTCTTCCACTAATGTAATTACCCGTGTGATGATTTGTCCGGTTAAATCCTGGAAATCCTGGGCCATCAAAACATCGTTCAAGTTGTCTTTCATAACGGAGGAGTCGCGTTCGATATCGGTCAAAAACGTTTCTATGTCCGCACTAAGTTCCCGAAACTGTTCCACGGACAATTCACGGTTACGAAACTTTTTCCAGGTCTGGCTGAGATTGCCCGCTTGTTCGGCGATCTTTTCCGCCATGGGCATGGTTTCTTCCACCGCACTCAAAGTACGGTCGGCCGACTTTTGAGTCATTTCGATGACATACGACAGTCGTTGCCGGGCGTCGGGGATATCGTGTTCGGCCAACGAATCTATTCTGGAATCCCGTCTAAAGCTTTCCAGTGCATCGTGTAATTGGCGTGTCATCTTGCCCACTTCCTGGAACAAGAGGTTTTCCTTGGCCGTGTGCACATAGTCGAGTAGTTGGGCCGCGGTTTGCTCATTGCCCTTTTGCATCTCTTTTATGAGTTCTTCGGCTCGCGCCAGTACTTCTTCTTCAGTGGCTTTAGCAGGTTCCATCGGATTTCCTAAACTTTTTCATTATCATCAGGCGGCTTCGATACGTTCCCAAATTTTGTCGATCTTTTCTTTTAGAGTTTGGGCTGTAAACGGTTTGACGATATAGCCATTGACGCCTGCTTGCGCGGCTTCCACGATTTGGTCTCGCTTGGATTCTGCGGTTACCATCAGTACCGGCAGACTTGCCAGCTTAGCGTCCGCACGGACCGCTTTGAGCAAGTCAATACCTTGCATACCGGGCATGTTCCAGTCGGTCACTAGAAAATCAAAGTCACCGCTTTTCAACATGGGCAGCGCCGTCGCACCATCGTCTGCTTCGTGCGTATTGCTGAATCCCAAATCTCGGAGCAAGTTTTTGATGATCCGGCGCATTGTGGAGAAGTCGTCCACAATAAGGATTTTCATGTTCTTGTCCAAGTTAACCTCCGACGTTGTTGTACAATAATCAATTGCACAATTAATAGTTGCACACAAAAATAAACAAATTGAGCGTACGTCGATGAACACACGCAATGAACCCGCTGCATTTATTTGCCACCCCGGTTATTTACCAACCCAGTGCGCCATGCGGGATTGCAAACGGATGACCGCCTGGCTGTGAATCTGACAAACACGCGACTCGCTCACCCCTATAACGGCACCAATCTCCCGTAAATTTAGTTCTTCGTCATAATAAAGCGACATCACCAATCGTTCGCGTTCCGGGAGTCCCGCGATCGCCTCCGCCAATCCTTTTTTGAAATCTTCGCGCTGCAAACCTTCCAGCGGACCTTTGTCGCGATCGGCTACACACGCTAAAGTGCCGTGTCCATCGGGATCCAAATCGTCAAAACTGAAAACTCTGTGGCCGCTGGCGTCCTGCAGCAATTGATGATATTCGTCCAGGGAAATATCCAATTGTTTGGCAATCTCATGGTCCCTGGCATCGCGGCCGGTCCGGTTTTCGATTTCCCTCACGACCTCCGCCACCATTCTAGCTTTGCGGTGCACCGAGCGGGGTGCCCAGTCATTTTTGCGGATTTCATCCAACATGGCACCGCGAATCCGAATCCGGGCATAAGTTTGAAAACTAGCCCCTTGGGTGGCGTCGTAATTGCGTAAGGCTTCCAATAAGCCAATCATGCCGGCTTGAATCAAATCATCTTGTTGTACGCTGGGCGGCAAACGCGACATCAAGTGATAGGCTATACGTTTTACCAGGGGCAGATATTGCTCGATCTGTTGATCGAGTGTAAGGCCGTAATCCGGCGCATCCATTGTATTAGCCGTAGTACCAGCTGTAGTATCAGCTCTAGTCTCGGCCGCGGTTTCCTCGGCGGTTTCTGCGTAGGCGGCTACTCCATTCATACTGAAACTCCTGTTTCCGGTTGACTTGCCATAATTAGCCGTTCGACAAAAAACTCCAGTCGTCCTCCTGCGGTCGACGGCATAGGCCATCTATCGGCTTTCTCGGCTAATTTCTTAAATGCAATTGATGATTTGCAGCGTGGATACACCTGGGTAACGGCCCGCTGCTTTTGGATGGCTTTGCGTAAATACTCGTCGTGGGGAATCATGCCCATAAAATCTATGGCCACATCCAGATAACGGTCGGTGACTGTGACAATCTTGCGGAATAAATCCCGGCCGGTTTGTACATTGGGCACCATATTAGCCAACACTCGGAAACGGTGTACGCCATAGTCTCTGCTTAGCAATTTAATCAAGGCATACGCATCGGTAATGGAAGCCGGTTCGTCGCAGATAACCACCACGACTTCCTGAGCGGCACGTGTGAAACTGGTCACACTATCGGAAACCCCAGCGGCGGTATCGATAATCAGTACATCCAAAGGAAAGCTCAGCTCGCTGAACGCCCTTATTACGCCGGCGTGTTGCGAGGTAGGCAGTTCCGCCATGGCTTGAATGCCGGAGGCCGCAGGGACCACTCTTATGCCTTCGGGACCATTGACCACGATCTCATCGAGGCGGCGTTCGCCTGAGATCACATGAGAAAGATTGTATTTGGGATGCAGTCCCAGCATCACATCGATATTGGCCAGTCCAAGGTCCGCGTCCATTAACATGACTTCCTTACCGCACTGCGCCATGGCAATGCCCAGGTTGACCGACACATTGGTTTTGCCGACGCCGCCTTTGCCGCTGGTCACGGCGATAACTTTAACGGGACGGGATTTGGCGATGCGGCGCAAACCCGCAGCTTGATCGAATGAATTAGGCGCTAACATGTGATGGCATCCTACTATAGGCGAGTTCTAATGAGTCGTTATCCAGGGGTTGGTTGGCGCGACGCGCTATGGACACACAGCGATTAATTAATGTGTGAGCACGTGCCAAATGCAAATCTTCCGGTACCCTCTGGCCATCACTGATGTACGCAACTCTCAATTGATGCTCCGTCACCACGGACAGTGCAGCGCCTAAGTTCGTCGTTTCATCCAGCTTGGTAAGAATACAACCATTGATTTCCACATTGCTAAAGCTTCTGACTGTTTCGTCCAACGCAGCGCGGTGAGTGGTTGAAGATAACACCAGCAGCGTTTTTAGCCCCATTGCACAGTCGTTAATTACGGAAAATTGTTCCATCAATCGAATATCCCTTTGCCCCATTCCGGCGGTGTCAATTAATACCAGTTTTTTCTCGGACAGCATTTTCAGCAAGTCTTGAAGTTGTTTTTTGTTATGCGCGATCTTCACGGGTATGCCCAATATCCGCCCGTAGGTGCGCAGCTGTTCCAAGGCACCGATGCGGTAGGTATCGGTGGTGATCAAAACAATACTGTTGCGTCCATGGCGCAGCGCGTATCGCGCCGCCAGTTTGGCTATTGTCGTCGTTTTACCCACGCCGGTGGCCCCTACTAAAGCGACCACCCCACCGGACAACGC
>JASFLF010000181.1:0-6805 GCA_050118235.1 Gammaproteobacteria bacterium
CTACCATGGAATTGGCCTCGGGGGCGATGCAGATATTGACCGAAGGGCGCTTGGACGAGTCCCCCAGTTTTGCTCCCAATGGAAGTATGATAATTTACGCAACAACGGGACGCAGGGGCGAGTTGGCCGCTGTATCGGTGGACGGAAAAATTAAACAGAGTTTGTCTTACCAAGAAGACGTGCGGGAACCCGCATGGTCTCCATTTAACAATTGAAGGAGTTTATAAATGAAGCAGGCAATTTCCAAGATGACACTTGCCACGACGCCAGCGGTATTTTTGTTGATAGTGATGTTAGCCGGTTGCGGTACCACGGGAGAAGCCGAAGACCAGGCGTCGGCAGAGACTTCCGCTTCCGCCTCCACTCAGGCTTCCGACTCGGCCTCGGCCAGCGCCGCCGACGAGCAAATGGCTTCGGCCCAAGCAATGGAATCCGAGTCTCGGCAGTTGGATCCATTTGAAGATCCAAACAATTTACTGTCTCAACGGGTGGTGTATTTTGATTTTGACAGCAGTGCCATCAGAGATGATGCGTTGCCGATGATTCAGGCCCACGCCAACTATTTGGCTTCCAATTCGAATGTTAACTTTACCCTGGAAGGCCATGCCGATGAACGCGGTACACGCGAGTATAATCTGGCATTGGGTGAGCGTCGCGCCGACGCTGTGCGTCGTATGTTAATCGCCAATGGTGTTTCTCCTGCCCAAGTACGGGTAGTCAGCTATGGTGAAGAGCGGCCGGCGGTATTGGGGCACGACGAAAGTGCGTGGAGCATGAATCGCCGCGCGGAACTTGTCTACGCCAATCGTTGATAAGGTCTACGCGTTATGATTTTCTCTGAGCAACATCGTCGCCAGCGCAATCTATTCGCTAGTGTGGTATTGGTTGCCGCGCTCGCGTTCACACATGTTACGATAAATACCGCTGAAGCGCGCGAGCCTGCACCGGTGATCGATGCAAGCTCTCAACCTTCAGCTGGCGATTTGGAAGCGAGATTGGAGAAAATCGAACGGCGCTTGAATAACCAGTCCATGATGGAAATGTTAAGCAGACTTGATCAGCTTCAGGAGGCAATGCAAAACATAGCCGGGCAAATGGAAGTGCTCAATCATGAAATGGACAATATCAAAAAGCGCCAAAAAGACTTGTATGTCGACATAGATCGACGCATCACCCAGGTTGAGCAAAAAGCCGCGAATCTGGCCAGCTCGCAACCTACTTCCCCGACTATGCTGGGTTCAACGCCTTCTGCGCCTATGGCGGCCGGCTCGCCGCCGCCAAGTTCCTCACCTTCTGCAACCGGCGCGGTGCCTGGCCCCACTGCATTGGTATCCCCGCAATCCAAGCAATTGCAACGCGAAGCGTACGACAGGGCGTTTAACTTGCTCAAAGACGGGCGTTATGAATTGGCTATCGCTTCTTTTAAAGCCTACCTGGAGACCTATCCCAATGCCGATTACGCCGACAATGCGCAATATTGGCTGGGCGAAGCCAATTACGCCCAACGCCGCTATGACGTCGCGCTTCAAGAGTTCAATAAGGTCTTGGACAACTATCCAAAAAGTTCCAAGCGGGCCGATGCCATGTTGAAGATGGGATTTAGTTATCAAGAGTTGGGTAAAACAGAAGATGCCGAAGCGGTACTTAGTAATATAGTCACCATGTTTCCCGACACCACCGCCGCCCGCCTTGCCAAAAAGCGTATCCAAGACATCAAGCGCCGCTGATTTCTCTTCATCCGGGCGGCGGCGCTACACCTGGATTCTGTAATGTCACAACCAGAGACCCTGAAAACCGACGACACCCGCCTGCGCGTTACCGAAATATTTTATTCCTTGCAGGGCGAATCACTTACTGTAGGCGTGCCGACAGTGTTCATTCGTTTGACCGGCTGTCCCTTGCGGTGTGGTTATTGTGATACTGAATACGCATTTCACGGCGGCCAGTGGATCCACATTGCAGAGATCCTCAAACAGGTGGCTACCTATCAAACCTCTTATGTCACTGTTACCGGTGGTGAACCTCTCGCTCAAAAATCATGCACGGTTTTGTTGAGCGCGTTGTGTGATGCAGGCTATGAGGTTTCCCTGGAAACCAGCGGCGCATTGGATATTTCAAAAGTCGATGACCGAGTCGTCAAAGTCATGGACCTCAAGACGCCGGGTTCGGGAGAGATGGAGCGCAACCGTTTTGAAAACCTGGAATTCTTAACGCCTCATGATCAAGTAAAATTTGTTATTTGTGACCGTCAAGACTACGATTGGTCCAAACAATGTGTGGCTAACTGCGATTTAAGCGCCCGTTGTGAAGTCTTATTCTCACCCAGCTACGGCCAATTGACTCCCACGCAATTGGCCGAGTGGATTTTGCAGGACCGATTGGCGGTACGGTTTCAATTGCAGTTGCACAAAGTGTTATGGGGAGAGGAGCCGGGTCGGTGAATAAAAAAGCCGTAGTATTGATCTCCGGTGGATTGGATTCCGCGACAGCGTTGGCGATGGCCAAACATCAAGGCTTCGCTTGCTACGGCTTGAGTTTTGACTACGGGCAACGCCATGTATGCGAACTGGCTTCGGCGCGGGATGTGGCAAAACAGGCTGGGGTACAAGAGCATAAAATT
Source organism: Gammaproteobacteria bacterium (assembly GCA_050118235.1). Classification (GTDB taxonomy): domain Bacteria; phylum Pseudomonadota; class Gammaproteobacteria; order SZUA-152; family SZUA-152; genus JAJDNG01. The sequence continues at coordinate 2,621 of JASFLF010000181.1, forward strand.
ATCCACTTGGATTTAAGCCAAATAGGCGGATCGGCCTTAACAGATAATTCCATCCCTGTGCCCCGTGAACCCAGCGAAGGGATACCCGTGACTTATGTTCCAGCCAGAAACACCATATTTTTAGCCATCGCTTTAGGTTGGGCCGAAGTGCTGGGCGCACAAGACTTGTTTATCGGTGTCAATGCCGTGGATTATTCCGGGTATCCCGATTGCCGGCCCGAGTTTATTCAAGCTTTTGAAACCATGGCCAACTTGGCGACCAAAAAAGGCGTGCAAGGGGAGCGATTTACCGTACACACGCCGCTAATTCAACTGAGCAAAGCCGACATCATTAAAAATGGCACTGAATTAGGCGTGGACTATGCCTTGACTGTGTCTTGTTACGATCCTGACAAAAGTGGTTATGCCTGCGGACGTTGTGATTCCTGCCGCATCCGCGCGCAAGGATTCAAAGAAGCGGGAATACCTGATCCTACGCATTATCAATGATCCTAAAATGATCAGTTGAACACCCGTTTCGGCAATCACCAAGTGAGTGAAGGCGAGCAGCACAGATTTAGTCAAGATTATCAATGGATAATGTACCACTATAGCAGTCAACTGATTATTTTAGGATGATTATTCTTTTCACCGATTTTGGCGTTAGCGGGCCTTATGTGGGGCAAATGAAAGCGGTATTGTACCGCCATGCGCCCAACGTACCGGTAGTGGATTTGTTCGCGGATGCACCAACGTTCGATCCGAAGCTGTCGGCTTATCTACTGGCCGCTTATGTCAACGAATTCCCCGAAGACAGCGTGTTTCTATGTGTAGTGGACCCAGGCGTCGGCAGTGCATTGCGCCGGCCGATAATCGTTAAAGTTGACGAGCGCTGGTTCGTCGGGCCGGATAACGGGTTGTTTAACGTCATCTGCACCCGAGCCCGAAAGCCTGACGCTACGCAATGGTGGGAGATTACCTGGATGCCCGCAAAACTGTCCAACAGTTTCCACGGCCGCGACTTATTTGCGCCGGTAGCCGCGCGACTGGCGATGAACAAAATGCCGGCCTGTGAAGCATTGGACCCTAAGCAATGTATCGATACTAGTTGGCCGGATGAATTAGCCAAAATCGTTTATATCGACGCATTTGGCAACGCCATGACAGGTATCCGAGCCAATGCTTTGGGCGACAATGCAACGCTGATCATCAACGGTAACACGTTGCGCCAGGCCAAAACCTTTTCCGAAGTGCCGATCGGTACAGGATTCTGGTATGAAAATTCCAACGGGTTGGTGGAAATTGCGGTCAATCAAGGCCGGGCGGACGGTGTCTTCGATATTCACATAGGCGATGCTGTGTTTATAGAGCGTTAATTACACCTACAGTGCACTAGCTCAAACAAAATATTTCGCGATAATTTTAAACGCCAATAAATGCACGGTATACACATACAATGAGTAGCGGGAGATGAACATAACTATATAGTTGACTGCGGTGATGTTGGGGAGGAAATAGGTCTTCTGGAATTTGTAGTCCGCTAGCAAAACAAACAGAGCAGCCATGCTCGTATATAAGGTGGCGAGATAGTTGAAAGTGGCGGGAAAAAATACCATTTGGGAGGCGCAATACGACAGATAGCTCAACACAATAAATGTTAACGCCTTGGTTTCACCTCGACGATTTTGCCTGATCAAATATCCCAGCATGGAAATCAGGATGGCTACGCTACCGTATTCATACACAAACACCAACGGCACATGCAGCAACGCCAACACCAACCAACTGACAATCAACCAGTTTTCCAGTATGTGGTATTTGTCCAACAAATAAAGCGCTACCCGGCAAACGATGACCGTAAACAGAATGTTCAAAGGAAAAATGTCTTGGGTTAAGGCATAGTTGGTGAGTGTGATCAACAGCAGACACAACAACAGATCGGATTTGATGGTGAACGCCCAGAAAAAATCCAACAGTTTTTGCAGCGGCGCCGGCAGCTTGGTGTAATATTTTTTCCAGGCGTTGCGGCTGTCAGCGGGGGAGTCGCTGCGTAAACCCTGGTAGGTGTAACCGATCAGGAAGAAAAAAATCGGAAAGCTGAAACGGCCCACAAACCGGTACAGGTACTCATCGGGGAAAAAATACACACCGACATGGTCTACCACCATTAAAAGTATGGCAATGGCTTTCAGCCAATCATGGGAATTGGCCTGGGTGCCGTATTTAGTCAGTCGTTGAAAAATCACCGTACCAGTATAGTTATTTTTTTGTTAGTGGATGTTTTTTGTTAATGGCTTATCTTAAAGGAAAACCACCCATTTACGAACCGCGATCCTGGTGAGAAATGCGGGCTAGTGGTTAAATTTTGTCAACCTTTCTCTCGGCGCTGCGTTATACACTATAACGATTGATGATTTTACGTCACTGCTAGCAAATTCCGGTGAAAAGTCTATTAAATACAATAACCTAAATCTAAGGTTGGGAGGCAGGCTCTGGGTACACCGCAAGCATTGGATCAGTTTTTAGCGAATGTGGAGCAGCGGGCGTACCGAATGGCGGTTATAGCCACGGGTCACCGGGACGATGCATTGGATATAGTGCAAGATGCCATGTTGAAGCTGGCGCAGAAATACGCTGACCGCGAGCCAAATGAGTGGGGTCCGCTGTTTCATCGGATACTGCAAAACACCATTATGGACTGGTATAGAAAACAAAAAGTCCGTAATACGTGGTGGGCGATCCTGGATGTCGCCGGTATTGGTAAACCAGCCGAAAGCTCGGGCAATGCATCCGGCATGGCAAACCTGGATGACTATGCGGCAGTGGTAGATAATAATCCGGTATTAAAACTGGTCAATGACAGAACCATTGAAGCATTGGATGCGGCGCTGAATCGCTTGCCCCTGCGGCAGCAACAAGCGTTTTTATTGCGTATTTGGGAAGGATTAAGTGTTGAGGAAACAGCGACCGCAATGAAGTGTTCGCAAGGCAGCGTCAAAACGCATTTATCCCGCGCGGTTAACTCCTTGCGGGGGCAACTCGAGGATCATCGTGTATGAGCGATACGAAAAAAACATCAGTAACGGAAGATGTATTGCGCAAAGCGGCAAAATCGACCTTGGATAACAGCACAGCGCTCTTGGATGACGATGTGCGTCAGCGCTTACAGCAAGCCAGGCGGAATGCAATGCATGCCGCCACCCGGTATCCATCCAGGTTTGCAATGCGCCCAAGTTGGGTGGCGGCGGGAAGTTTTGCCGTGCTTGCGTTGGTGACCAGCGTGGTGTTCTATCAGTATCGGCCGGTGTCAGAGTCTTCACCCATGGCGAGTATCGAAGACATGCCCATACTCACGGCGCCGGAAGAATTGGAGTTGTATGAGGAGTTGGATTTCTATCAATGGTTGGCGGAAGAGCACGACAGTGTGGGCTAATAGCTATCGAATATTTGCCGCGTTGGTGCTGCTTAATTTAGTCGTAGCCGCGCATGCGGAAAGCGATGATTCACCGAGCATGGAGCTTCTCGAATTCCTGGGTGAATTTCAAACCGATGACGGGGAGTGGATAGACCCTCTGAATTTGACAGGTATGGAACAGAGTGAACCAAAAAGAGAACAAGAGCGTGATGAAGAGGATCAACCCAATGAGTGAGCGGTTAATAAAAGACTTCCCGGCTTTACTGCTGGCGTTGTTGCTGGTGTTGTTGCTGGTGCTGCCGCAGGTGGGTTTTGCCGAGGAGTCGACTATGCCCTGGGAAAGTCTTTCACCGCAGGAACAACAAGTGTTAAAACCGTTTGAACCCCAATGGGCTACGTTTCCAGAAGCCAGAAAAAAACGTTTACTCGCCGGGGCCGAGCGCTGGATGAATGCCACGCCGGAGCAGCGGCAAATAATGAAACAACGCTTCGGCGCGTGGAAAGATTTACCGGAGGAGAAAAAGCAATTATTGCGTCAGAAATTTCAGGAATTCAAATCGCTTTCACCGCAAGAACAAGCTGAGATTCGCAACCGCTATCAATGGTATAAAAAACTGCCGCCGAACAAACAACAACAGTTGCGAGAAAAATGGAATAATATGACACCCGAACAGAAACAAAAAGCGAAAAACCGCATGCGACAACGTTATAAGAATCTAAGCCCACAGCAAAAGAGAGCATTGCAAAAACGTCGTCAGGCTCACTAAGCTCAGTTGTATGAATGGGGTGCA
>JASFLF010000182.1:0-6797 GCA_050118235.1 Gammaproteobacteria bacterium
ATACGCAGTATCCCCACGCTGGTGCTGTTTAAAAACGGCGCCGAGGCCGCGCGTATCGCCGGCGCCATGGACAAAGTCAATCTCATCGCCTGGGTGCGTCAGCATTTATAGTTCCCGAACATATCAACCGAAGACGCCACGAACGCTAGGTAAAAAAGTTTTACGAATCATTGCCGCCTTGTGCGAAAGGCAAAAGCATAGCAGCCGACGTTTCCCGTAGTTTTCAGCTTTCATCTCCTGTTACAATAAGCGCCCTTTTGGAAACCGAAAATACTCAGGAAGTCATCATGGCCGACGAAAAGACAGCGAACACGGAACAAAACACCGAACAACAAGCGCAAACCGATAAACAATTTGCGTTGCAAAAAATTTATGTCAAAGACATCTCCTTTGAAACCCCCAACTCCCCCAGCGTTTTTACCGAAAAGTGGGAACCCAGCGTCAACATCGAACTCAATTCCAACGGCACACCCCTATCCCAAGATGTCCACGAAGTGGTATTAGGCATTACCATTACCGCAAAAGTAGGCGAGAAAGTGGCTTATCTGTGTGAAGTGCATCAGGCGGGAATTTTCACTGCAAAAGGGTTTAGCGAACAGGAACTGGGACCGATGTTAGGCAGTTATTGCCCCAATGTGTTGTTTCCCTATGCCCGTGAAGCCATATCCGATCTGGTCACGAAAGGCGGATTTCCGCAATTGTTGCTGGCGCCGGTGAATTTCGACGCCATCTATATGGACCACGTCAAAAAGCAGCAGGCGCAAGCCGCAGAAAATCCTTCCGCCGAGCAAAACGACCCGGCGAAAGTTCACTAGTGGCCAATAACCGAGCATAAGTTGCATATGAGTTTGCCCAATGCTTCTATCGCTGTCATCGGCGCCGGCTCCTGGGGAACGGCGTTGGCGATTTTATTGTCCCGCAATGGCGAAAACACTTCGCTGTGGGCTCGAGATGAACAAAAAATCGCGGCCATGGAGCGGGCGCGTTGCAACCAGCGTTATTTACCCGATATACAATTACCACCGGCGCTCAACTTAAGCGCCGATTTAAACGCCGTGGTCAACAGTTGTCAGGATTTGCTGGTGGTGGTGCCCAGTCATGCTTTTCGCGGCACCTTGGAAACACTACGGCCGTTGATGCGGGACAACCAACGCCTGATGTGGGCAACCAAAGGATTTGAGCCGCACACATGCAAGTTATTGCACGAAGTGGTAGCCGATGTTTTCGGCGAAAATATCCACACAGCCGTCATATCGGGTCCAACCTTTGCCAAGGAGGTGGCCAAGGGACTGCCTACAGCGGTGACCGTGGCCTCAAAAAATGACAGTTTTGCCCACCAAGTAGCGGAGCGGCTGCACGACGAGACCTTTCGCGCTTACACCAGCGACGATGTCACCGGGGTGGAAGTGGGCGGCTGCGTAAAAAATGTGTTAGCCATCGCTGCCGGTATTGCCGACGGCTTGGGCTTCGGTGCCAACACTCGCGCAGCGTTGATTACCCGTGGCTTGGTGGAAATCATGCGCCTGGGAGATTCTGTGGGTGGCCATAGGGAGACCTTCATGGGGCTCGCGGGATTGGGCGATTTGGTGCTGACCTGCACTGATAACCTGTCGCGTAACCGGCGTTTCGGTCTGGCCATGGGGCAAGGCTTAAGCAAAGAAGACGCTCTTGCCAGCATCGATCAAGTGGTTGAAGGCATGCAGGCGGCGCGGGAAGTGCACAACCTGGCGACCAAACTGGACGTGGAAATGCCCATAACGGAACAAGTCTATGAAGTGTTATACCAGAACAAATCACCGCGAGAAGCCGTGCATGATTTGCTCGCGCGGCAGCAAAAAGCGGAGACTTTTTAATCAAAGGAACTAGGTGCGAGGTAAAGGGTACTAGGTGCGAGGAGGTGAAGTTCGTATATCTTTTTCCTTTAGCCTCGAACCTCGAACCTGGTACCTTATAAAACCACATGTTCCACATAGTCCTGTTCGAACCCGAAATCCCGCCCAACACCGGTAATATCATACGCTTGTGCGCCAATTGCGGGGCGCAATTGCACTTAATCGAACCGTTGGGCTTTGAGTTGTCGGATCGTCAAGTCAAACGCGCGGGCTTGGATTATCACGATCTGGCCAATGTACGCATACACACCTCGCTGGACGCGTGTTTGCATACCATCAAACCCAAGCACGTTTACGCCTGTTCCACCAAAGGCCGCCGGCACTATTCAGACATCTCCTATCAAGCGGGCGATGCACTGTTGTTTGGCCCGGAAACCCGTGGATTGCCGCGCGATATCTTAGAAGGTTTGGGTCAAGAGCATGTTATCCGCATCCCCATGTTTCCCGGCAGCCGCAGTTTAAACCTATCCAATGCCGTGGCTATTATAGTTTACGAAGCCTGGAGGCAACTGGGGTTTGAAATCAAATCATGAAGCTTTTTTCACCAGGTTCAAGATGGGCTACAATAGAGCCAGTCACTAAAGCTCCAGGATTGCGTTGTGAATAAAGAAGACAAAGCCATGTTAAAAACCGAATTTTGCGGGATGTCCTTTAATACCCCGTTGGTATTGTTATCGGGCTGTGTGGGATTCGGTGAGGAGTACACCCGGGTGAAAGGTTTTTCCAACCGGGATGTGGGGGCGGTGTGTTTGAAAGGCACCACCTTGGAACCGCGCCTGGGTAACCAGCCGCATCGTGTCGCCGAAACGCCCATGGGCATGTTAAACGCCATTGGCCTGCAGAATCCCGGCACCCGCCATGTGGTCAATGAAATCCTACCCTCGCTGGATTTCGAGGAAACCCGGTTTATCGCCAACGTCTCCGGCTCCACGGTAGAAGAATACGCCGAGGTGACCAAGTTGTTCGATGATTCGCCCATCGACGCCATCGAAATCAACATTTCCTGTCCCAACGTCAAGGAAGGGGGCGTGGCCTTTGGTAATGATCCCGACATGTCCGCCCGAGTGGTCGAAGTTTGCCGCGCGGCAACCAATAAACCCTTAATCACCAAACTCTCCCCCAACCAAACCGACATCGCCGAAAACGCCCGCCGCTGCATCGAAGCCGGCACCGACGGCTTTGCGGTCATCAATACCTTGATGGGCATGGCTATTGACATCGACAGCCGCACGCCTATTTTGGGCAACAATCAAGGCGGTTTGTCCGGGCCCGCCATCAAACCCATTGCTTTGTTGAAAGTGCATCAAGTCTACCAAGTGTGTAAATCCCACGGCATTCCCATCATCGGCCAGGGCGGCGTCACCACGGCCAATGACGCCATAGAGTTTATGATTGCCGGCGCCAGTGCGGTGGGTATAGGCACGGCGTTGTTTTACGATCCGTTGTTATGCCCGAAAATCAACGCCGGCATCGTCGACTATCTGCAGAGTTATGAACTGACCGAAGTGGACCAACTGGTTGGTACCCTGGTATTGAATTAAGGTATTAAATTAACCCCGCGGGCATCGTATCTCAGCCCTCTCCCCTCTGATTTTCACCGCTATTTTTTCAATGGCACGTAACTTGCTCTTTTTATGTGCAAAATTATACCTGGAATAATTAGTTGACCGCTATGATGGCACGCAAGCGATTGAGACAAAGACGGAACTTTGGAAGCTCGCATTCACCCGTTGAGTGAATATCAGGACGCTACATCGCCTTGCAACAAATCTTAGCACCCATTGCGGCGTTACGCCCCTTGCTAAGGACTTCGGCCATTAGCGGCGGGACGCGCCTTGCACCGGGCACTAAGATTTGCCGCAAATCGATGTTCAACTAAACAATCTAGGTTAAAGGAAGCTCCTTAGGTTAGATTTTTTCGCCCGGCCTTTTCGCTGCCACAACGCAGTGCCACAACTGCCGATTCCGCAATATTCAAGGCCACGGCGTGGGCAATTATATGAATCAGCAGATTAATCTGTTTCAACCCATATTTCGCAAAGAGCGCAAAATCCTGTCATCAGGAGCGCTTGTTCAGATCTGCGGCATCATGATCGCGGCCCTGGCCGCTTTGTACGGCTATGGTGCCTGGAGCAATAGCGGACTTACGATAGAAATCAGTGGCCTGAAAAAGCGGCACGATGAGCGCATTACCATGCTCGAGCGGATAAGCCGGCAAGCCGCCAATAGTTCCAACGGCGATGAAGTGGCGCAACAAATCCAACGCCTGGAAGCGGAACTGGTCGCCGAGCGCTACATTGCCTCCCTCCTGAGCAAAGATAAGCTCAATAGGGCCTTGGGGTTTTCCGAGTATTTGGAGATTTTTTCCCGGCGAGTAGTGCAAGGCATGTGGATCAGTAAATTCAGTATAGTTGACGGCGGAGAGCATATGTTGATTAAAGGCGGGGCTTTGTCGGCAGAGCTGGTGCCTTTGTTCTTGCAAGGGTTATCCGAAGAATCGTCGTTGGCCGGCTTGGAATTCACTGTGTTGCAAATGGCCCGTGATGAATCCAACCGGGCGTGGATTGAATTTGTATTGTCGTCAAAAGAATTGGAAACACCCAATGATGCCAACTAAAGAGACCAGTTAAGACTTTACACAGCAATGAAAAGCCCGATAAAAGAAAAAATACAGCTGTGGTCCGACCGTTTTGAGGCGCTTTCTTTGCGTGAGCGAGCGTTGTTTTTGATTTCGATTATTGCGGTGTTGTACATCGCCTGGGACATGCTGTTGATGGATCGAGTGCGTGATCAACAAAAAAACGCGGTGGTCCAGATGAAAAAATGGCAAAGCCAGATTGCGGACATCGACAAGCGCATTCAAATGACCAGCGCCAGCTTGAGCGTTAAAAAACCAACGCAAGCGATGCAACGTATCGAGCAGCTAAAATCTGAAATTAGCGAAATAAGTCAGCGGCAAAAAGCGTTAGCGGTTGGTTTTATCCGTCCTGGACAAATGGTGGATGTGTTAAAAGGCTTATTGGCTACTGAAAGAGGGTTACAGCTTACTAAGTTGCAAAGCCAGGCGGTGCAACCTTTGATCCGCCGGTTGCCTGAACCCAAGGCGCAGGTATCATCCTCCAATAAGGCGCTTGCTGCAAACACTAAACAACAGTCGGAAGAAAAAGTACTTGAAAGCAATGTCCAAAACAATGTCGGTAGCTCGGTAAATCTGCCAGAGGTCTACAAACATGGTTTGGAGATCGTATTTCAAGGTGATTACAACAGTACCTTAAGCTATTTGAGAAAGCTTGAACAATTGCCGTGGAAGTTTTATTGGGAAGAGGTGGTTTATGAAGTGTTGGATTATCCCAAGGCGCAAATCATGGTGCGCATTCACACATTGAGTCTGGACAAAGGGTGGATCAGTGTTTGATAAGCGTACAACTATATTGGCGTACACGGCGGTATGTTTTTCCGCGCTTGGTTTTTTGGGTGTGGCAACATTGCATGCGGAAACCTTTGATCCTACCAAGCCACCTGTCATTAACAGCAAGCCCACCACCGTGCCGGCCGTTAAACCACCGCGGATTAATCCCCTGGACTATCAAGTGACTTCCATTTTGTTGTCCGAGCAAAGGCAAGTGGCGGTGATAAACAACCAAGTGGTGAGTGTCGGTGATGCGGTCACAGCCGGTGAAGCCGGCAAAGCTACGGTAACAAAAATAGAGGCATCGGAAGTGACGCTTAGTAAAGCGCGGCGTGAATTCGTGGTGCGTTTGCCGTCGTCGCAATACGTGAAGTCCGTAATTGGTCGGCCAACTGAAGGATTGAAGGATCAACCATGATGCAACGCTATACCACGATGATTTTAATAACGCTAGTAGTGTTGGGCGCAGGTTGCGCCGGCACTAAAGAAAAGCCGACTGCAGCCAACTCGGCAGACCAGATCCACGATGCTCTCAAAGACGAATCTGCCAACAATTTCGCAAAGCGGCGTCAGCCAACTCAAGCTAAACCACCGGTTTCAACGCTGTTGCCCTTTTCTGAAACCAAGTTCGATTCCAGGCCAAAATCCACACCCGCTCGTGCACAAGCGCCTCCGCAAGCGCGCTTCGATCTTAATGTTGAGAACGGGCCGGTGCGTGAAGTGCTCATGAGTCTGGTGAAAGGCACTCGTCAAAACATGATTGTTCATCCTTCGGTGCAAGGCAGTGTTTCCTTAAGTTTGAAAGCCGTTACCGTCGATGATGTGCTGCAAGCGTTACGCAGTGTTTACGGGTATGAATTCCGGCATACGGCCATTGGCTACGAAGTATCAACCTCCAATATGCAGACCCGGTTGTTCAAAGTGGATTATCTCAATGTAAAACGCAGTGGCGAATCCCAGGTGCGGGTGAGTTCAGGTCAACTTACTGAGAAACAATCCAATGGCAATAGCAAGGGCGCTGAGCAGGGCAATGGGAAACAAAAACCAGGGCAGTCGTTATCTGGCAGTGAAGTCAATACCCGTTCCGTGTCTGATTTTTGGCTGGATTTACAGACTGCGTTGCTGGCCATGGTGGGTGATGAAAACGGCCGCAAAGTGGTGGTGAATTCGGAAACCGGTGTAGTGGTGGTGCGGGCCATGCCCACGGAGTTACGCGACGTCGAAAACTATCTCAACACCATCCAAGGCACCATACAACGGCAAGTAATCCTGGAAGCCAAGATCGTCGAAGTGGAGTTAAGTGAAGGCTTTCAAGCCGGCATCAATTGGGCGGCATTTGCGAGTAGCGGCTCAAATACGGCCAACATTGGCCAGGTGGGTGGCGGCAGCGTGTTTGGCGGCGACGGTGTCAGCGACATTGCCGGCACTGAATTTAATTTAGCCAACTTGTCAGGCGTCGAAGGGTTGGCCAGCTCCGCCTTCGGCGGGGTATTCAC
>JASFLF010000183.1:0-6786 GCA_050118235.1 Gammaproteobacteria bacterium
CGTAAAAATTCCAGCAAGTTTTTCGAATCCAGATTCCGCCAGGCTTCGCGAATAATTCGTATTTTTTCCGGATTCAAATTATCGTCGGCGAAAAAGTCGATAATTGCGACGGGTAGATTATCCAAGCTATCCGGATAGTAACCTGCCACCCGCGCCAGATTGAAAATTTTCTCATCCGCTGTCGCACCGCAAATGGTCTGGTGCAGGATTTCCAAACAGCCGTCGTAGTGCAATTTCACGTTATTAAGTTGCCGCTGAGTCTCATCTTGATGGTCGGTAAACACGATGGGAGCGACAAACCATTCAAACTCCAAATCACTGCCGTAGCCGTTGATGTTCCTGTCGATGTTCATGCCGGTTAAGGTCCAGGCGGTATGTTCAATGGTAGTGTTTTCGTGATAATCGGGATCTTCCGTAGTGCCCTGAATTTTAAAAAACAGTTGATGGAATTCACGGGCAAAGTCGTCATTTCCACGAAACGTATGATTCCAGTTGCGGTAAATGTTATTTTGATGACCATAAGCACGGGCCACGGCGGCGGAGGATGCGCCGGCCGCCAACACATCGAAAAAATTCGTGTATTGTTGTAAAGCCGTTAAAGTATCATCATAAAAACTTCGCATCAGCCCCGCTCGTGTTTTTGAAACGCTGATGGCCATGTGATAGTTTGTGAGGTACAAGCCCACTTTGTGTAAAAACGGATTTAAGCCGTGAGTATTTACAGCTTGTATCCATGTGGTCTGCAAATTGGGAGTGCGCAACTGCATCGTACCCGCGGCGTTTGTAAATAAAGTGGAATAATACTCTCGCCGATTTTCTAATACCGGATTGGTTGGCTCATTTGAAGCCCAATATTCCTGTAATTCTTCCAAGCTAGTGCCTCTGAAGGTTTGATCTCCATCGATCGGCGAGAGCTTTTCATTGACTGGTTCGAAGGTTAACATTTCAACAATGGCGGTATCAGGCGCCATTCTCGCCCATTTTTCGATCTGTTGATCCGTAGCGAAGCCCCCGTATGCGAAAGCCTGCAAGACTTTACGCACTTCGGATGTACCCCAATCCCGCTCAGTAACATTTTGGAAACCAACTGCTTGGGATGTAATGGGAAATAAGAGGGCGAAAAAACACAATACAGCCGTGCGCCGTATTAGTACTCTCATGGCAAACTCCCTATATTAAGATTTGATTTTTTAATTAGTATGATGATCCCTAAATATTGAATGCATTTCGCCAATGGAATGCTCTCCCCCGATTTAGGAACTACCCCCGATAAACGTGGCTAGTATATTATAGTTTTTACGTGACGTTAACTTTACAGTTGATAAAAATACGCGGCGGAGTGTGTATTCTTGTTTGTTTTTTATACAAATGGTTATTGCGCAGATAATAAATAGGAAAAACACATTTTGGTTGGGTGTATCTGTGTACTAAGGAGCAAGGTTCGTGGAATGAGCTACTCGGCAGGCTTACTTAAACCACAGAAGCGCCACTACGTAATATAGATCGGAATTAAGTTGCTGAGTAATTCTGTAGAAGACGGATTTGAAATTCGGCACCGGGTTCTCGATTGATAACATCCACTTTGGCATGCATGGCTTGGGCGAGTTGCCGCACCAGAGCCAGACCGATGCCGGTGCCGACGGTTTCGCGGGTGAGTTCATTTTCGGTGCGGTAAAAGAGTTTGAATATTTTTTTCATTTGGTCTTTGTCAATACCAGGTCCATAGTCGCGTACGGAAAACACGACATTACCGCTCTCGGACCGGCAAGCAATTTCGATGGTTTTTGTAGTGGCTTTGGCCGAAAACTTAATGGCATTGTCCACCAGATTGATGATGATTTGAGTGAAGCAGTCTTCATCTACCGATACGCTTTTTTGGGCGGCATCCTCGTTACATTCCAAATTCAAGGTAAAACCCGCTTGTTGGATTTGGGTCGATACTTTGGAACGGATCACATCCATAAGTTCATCTGTCGTAATCGCCTTGCTGTTAACCTTCAAATCATTCCGCGTCATGCGCGCTAGCTGCAGTACATTATTGATTAATCGTGACAGGCGTTCGCTTTCGTTATAGATGTACTCGTAATATTCGGTCTTTTTGTCTTCGTTTGCCCAGCCCTCGCGCAGCATCTCGCCATACATGCGTATCGAAGTAAGCGGCGTCTTTAACTCATGACTGACCGCCGAGACAAAATCCTGTTGCTGGCGAGTCAGCTCAAATTGCCGTACGCCCAAGCGGTACATGAGGTAAAAACCTCCACACAGAATAAAAAATAAAGTGGCGGCAATCCAGTTGATGACAGTCGCACCGGGACCTGCCGGCATCCGGGTTACGCTGAAGATCAACTCAATATCACTGAGTGGCGTTGACAATCGGCTTTGGTATAAAAGCTGACCGGTCATTTCAGATGCGCGCGAAAGATATGCGCGCTCCGAACGGCCGTTGAAAACCGACACCACGTTACCCTGATAGGCCACGATAAGATTGCTAACCTGGGCAATGGCCGCTTCACGAAATACCGCTTCAATCATACCTTGGAGAAACGCCTGTTGCTCAATGAGCGCGCCCTGGATGTAACGTTGGCCGTCGCGCCATACTTTGCGATATAACACAAAATGACCGCTGCCCAGCAAGCTGAATTCAAACGGGTCAATTTCGCTTTCAAACGTGCGTACTCTCAGTCTTGTTTCGGGTTGAGCGAGTGCCTCACTGGCGGTGGGTGCTTCCAGTAACGCACTACGTTCTTTTCGCACGCCGCGTTTTTCCAACAAAGGCGCGTTTTGCGATAGAATTTGGCTTTTGCTTTTTTTCGCCGGGGTTTCTTTTTGAAAGCGCTTGTCCAATTTAAGGTCTTCAACGCGCCCCAGGTTGCCGAGTCTCTCCTGTTGTTGCGCTTGATCTTTGTCTTTGCTAACGGATTTTAGCTGGTCAAACGCGGCTTGCGACGTCACTTGTTCTTGCATAGGGGAGGACGCGCCGGCTTCCAGTTTGGATTCGCGCGTTATGCTTCTGTCTTTGTTTTCGGCTTGAGAAAAATCCAGTGTCTCCTCCTGGCGATCACCTCTTGAAGCGACTGTCGCCGGTGCTGATGGCTTTCCTGCCGACGCAGTGGTTGTTTTACTTTTTACACCATGCACTAAACGATTTTCGCTGAGCACTTGTTGTATTTGGTTTTGCAACGCCAAGCGTAATTGGGCTTGCTGAGGAGAGATACCGTATGCGCTGGACTCTGTGGCCGCTTGGGGTAATAACGGCGTGCTGAACGTGCCTTCGGCGTCCACTTGAAAATAGCCGATCAATCCGGGAATGTTGCTAGTGACAGGATACGTGGAAAGAGGCGAGCGTTGCACAAAGTTTGCGTCCGGTTCACCCGCGACGGTTAGGAATGAATAATCACTAAAGGCACGTGTTTCTTCTTGATAGAGTAATTCAATCAGGCGGCTGTCGATACGAGCGGCCAGTTCTTCGGCCAGTAAACGGTTTTGGTGGAATGCCTCCCATTTCAACTGACTGTAGGCTTTGTAAATAAGCACTGCCGTGGGAATTGTCAGCGCCATAAAAAACACCGTCAACCAGCGGCGCAGGCGTTTTTTGTCAAAACCGGAAAGCGTATTGCGGGCCATCTTACTCGCTTAGCAGACGATATCCGGCGCCACGCACAGTAACGATGTGTGTGGGACTGGCGGGATCATGTTCGATTTTGCGCCGTAACTTGGCGATATGAATGTCCACCGTGCGCGTTTCCAAATCCAGGTGCTTGGCGTACCCCCAGACCTTGGTTAACAACTCTTCGCGGGATACCGGCCGATCGGCATGTGCATGCAGGTATTGCAGGATTTCCACTTCGCGGCGAGTAAAAACCAATGACTCATCGCCGCGCTTACCATTGAGGTTCAGAGTATCTATGTGCACAGAGTCGGCTAAGCGTATTACTGCATTATTATCCAAATCCAAGCGAGCGCGGCGCAATACCGCTTGAACACGCAACACCAGTTGCGCTACTGAAAAAGGCTTAGCCACATAGTCATCGGCGCCTAACGACAAGCCCTGGATAATGTCATCGTCGCTGCTTTTTGCCGTCAGCATAATTATCGGCTGATCACGGTCTTGCGCGCGGATGCGGTTGCAGATGTCAAAACCGTTCATGTTGGGTAGCATCACATCCAGCAACACCAAATCAAATTGACCGGTTAGCGCTTTCTGCAATCCTTCTTTGCCATCCACTGCGGCATCCACATCGTAACCGTGATAAACAAACACATCCAGTAAACCGTTACGGATGGCCGCTTCATCCTCGACAACGAGTATGCGTATCTTGCGTGACATTTTGATTAAACCTGTGTGTCCTTGATTTAACAATAAAAAACCAATCGCCATGAGCCAAAGGAGCGGATTCTAATCTCTAAATCCTAGCAACGGTTTGCTCGGTCAAATGTAAATTCTTTGTAAAACGTCATAGTGATGTTTTACCAAAGGCTGCCTACAACTCCCGTGGCCCCCTTTCTAGACTGTAGACACTGATTTTCCTTGATTAACCAAAGGAGTAAACCCATGGCATTGATAAACCGACTAACCCGGTTATTTCGCGCTGATATGCACGCGGTACTGGACCGGATTGAAGAACCCGATGTGCTGCTTAAACAAGCCATTCGCGAGATGGAAGAGGCATTGAGTCACAACGAGCAGCAATTGAAAATATTAAATCACGAAATGGGCCAACTTACCGCGCGTCGCGACGAATTAGAGCAGAGTTTAGCGGATTTGGAGCAAGAGTTGGATATTTGTTTTGAATCCGCTCAGGACGATTTGGCCAAGGCCCTCATCAAACGCAAACTGGAAGCCGAGCGTTTCAGGAAATTTCTTGCTCGCAAACGCGATACCTTGCAAAACAGTCTTACCGAACTCAATGAGCGTGTGGAGCAAAACCGCCGGCAATTAGACGGTATGCGCCAGAAAGCTGAAGTGCTGGCGGAAGACGTCACTCCCCGCGATCAGGATTACCATTGGAACGCGCCGGATTTTACCGTGCGTGAGGAAGATGTTGCGGTGGCTTTTCTGCGCGAACAACAGAAAAGGAGCCGCTTATGAAACAATCCATAAGACAATCCTTAAAACATCCCAACTTCTTTGAAGGTGTTGCGGTTGCCTTTGCGCTAAGTGTGCTCGGCAGCGCGTTTGCGCTGGTGTTAGCACCGTTATTTGGCCGTAGCTTTGTAGGGTATGTGCTTATCAGTGGAGTTAGCTTCATTTACCTTATTTATTTATTGGCGCGCAGCCAAGAACGCGTGGGCAGAATCACTACGGTGGTGTTGTGGGTGGCGGTGACGGGACTTGCCTGGATAGCCGGTCTGCCTTGGTTTTTATTGGGTGTGGTGCAAGTGGGCTTCATCTGGCTGGTTCGCTCTTTATATTTCTACTCCAGTGTCATCGCCGCCTTGACGGATTTGGGCTTGACCGCAACAAGCGTGATCGTCGCCTATTGGGCGGCAACTTATTCCGAGAGCTTGTTTTTGAGTATCTGGACATTCTTTTTGATGCAAGCCTTATTCGTAGCAATTCCAAAGCAATGGCGTGCCGGACGCGAGGAGCATCAGCTCCTGCAAGACGACGCGTTTCAGCAAGCGTTTCGCAACGCCGAGGCAGCCGTACGCAAACTTTCCACACTTCGTTAATGATACAGTTAAGGAGACAAAAATCATGAAATCAAAAATCATCGGGATGGCTTTATTTTTCGTAACCGCGGTCACGATAGCTTTTTATCCGGCCTATAAAAGCATAGGTGCCGTTGATCCTAATCCGCCCAAACGCATCAAACCTGTCGATTTGCCTGTGCCGCCAAATAGTACGCAAACCACCGAACGGCCAATAGTGGAAGTGGTGTTCGCACTGGATACCACCGGTAGCATGGGCGGCTTGATTCAAGCCGCCAAGGAAAAAATATGGTCCATCGCTACTACCATGGCGCAAGCCCAACCGGCCCCTGAGATCCGTATGGGACTAGTGGCCTATCGCGACCGTGGAGATGAATACGTCACCCGGGTGGTGGACCTTTCTTCCGACCTTGATACCATGTACGCCACATTAATGGACTTTCGCGCCGACGGCGGGGGAGACGGGCCTGAGAGTGTCAATCAGGCACTTTACGATGCTGTGCACAACGTAAGTTGGAGTCAGGATGCAAAAGCCTATAAAGTGGTATTCCTGGTGGGCGATGCACCGCCGCACATGGATTATGCCAACGATGTAAAATACCCGGAAATCCTCAAAGCGGCTCAAAACAGAAACATCGTGATCAACACTATTCAATGTGGCAACGAAAACTATACCACCGGCTCATGGCAACATATCGCGAAGCTGGGCCAAGGTAATTATTTTCAAGTGGAACAAGCAGGCAGCGCGGTGGCCATCGCCACTCCTTACGATGCCAAGTTGGCCGAACTCTCTTCCAAACTGGATAAGACCCGTCTTTATTACGGTAGCGAAGCGGTAAAAGCCAAAGCCAAACGCAAACAAGAAGCTACTGACAAATTAACCAGCAGCTCATCGGTGGAATCCCGCGCCCGCCGCGCTGAATTCAACGCATCGAAAAGCGGAAAAGCTAATTTACTGGGGGAGAACGAACTAGTGGAAGATGTGGTCAGCGGTCGTGTGGACTTGTCCAAAATGGACAAAGATCAATTACCTGAACCCTTGCAAAGCCTGCCACAGGTGCAACAGCAAAAAATCATTAAGGAAAAGGCCGAGGAACGGAAAAGCCTATTGGGCAAAATACAATCACTCACCCA